>CAZYBD010000039.1:0-16048 GCA_964645515.1 uncultured Dehalococcoidia bacterium
AGTCTTTGATGTGGGTTCCAGGATGTCTATCAAGCGCTTGTGAGTCCGTATCTCGAAGTGCTCCCTTGAATCTTTATCCACGTGAGGGCCGCGAATCACACAGAAGCGCCGAATGTGAGTGGGCAGCGGCACCGGACCTGCAACCCTGGCTCCGGTCCTCTCGGCCGTTTCCACAATCTGGCCCGTGGAAAGATCCAGCATCTTATGGTCGAATGCCTTCAGGATTATCCGTACTTTCTGCCTAGTTACCATACGCTTTTTTTAATTCTACTGGGAGCAATCAGCCCCAACCCCTTATTAATCGCGTTCATTTAGACGTTCACCAACGATTTGAGCACACCTTCGGGTACCGGCTCGTAGTGTCGGAACTCCATGGTATACGAGGCCCGTCCTTGAGTAGCAGACCGTAGCGCGGTAGTGTATGAGAACGTCTCACCCAACGGCACCATCGCCCAGACGGTCTGGAGGTCGTCTTGACCTTCGATGGTACGAATCTGGGCGCGCCTGGTCCCCAAATCAGCGATCACATCGCTCAGAAACTCGCCTGGGGTGACCACTTCCAGTCCTGCGATGGGTTCCAGAAGCACCGGGGCGGCCTTGCTAGCGCCCTCCCGTATGGCCAGTACGCCCGCGCTGCGAAACGCCAGCTCTGACGAGTCTACTTGATGGTAACTACCATCCACTAAGGACACCTTTAGGTCAACCAGAGGATACCCGCCAAGTGGTCCGTTGTCCAGAGCGTCCCGAACTCCCTTCTCCACGGCCGAAATATACTCTTGGGGAATGACACCGCCCTTGATGGAGTTTTCGAACCGGATACCTTCACCGCGTTCCAGCGGCTCCAGTTCCAAGACAACGTGGCCGAATTGGCCGTGCCCGCCAGTCTGACGCACGAAACGACCTTCGGCGCGGTGAGGCTTGGTCAGCGTTTCCCGGTAAGAAACTCTAGGCCGGCCGACCTGGGCTTCGACATTGAACTCCCGGCGCATGCGGTCGACCAACACTTCCAGGTGCAGCTCCCCCATACCCGACATCACGGTCTGTCCCGTTTCGTCATTGTACTGTACTACAAAGGTCGGAT
Source organism: uncultured Dehalococcoidia bacterium (assembly GCA_964645515.1). Taxonomy (GTDB): domain Bacteria; phylum Chloroflexota; class Dehalococcoidia; order Lucifugimonadales; family UBA3495; genus VXOI01. Next base: position 1,082 of record CAZYBD010000039.1, read on the forward strand.
CTTCGTCGGACAACTTGCGCAGCGCGTCGGTCAAGCGGTCTTGGTCGGCCCGGGTCATGGGTTCGATCGCCACCGACACCACCGGGGCCGGGAATTTTGGCGGCTCCAAGATCACTGGTTTAGTGTCGGAACAGATGGTATCGCCAGTGAAGGTGTTTTTCAGACCAACAGCGGCGCAGATGTTACCGGCAGTAACTTCTTCCAATTCCTCGCGGTGGTTGGCGTGCATCCGGAGGAGCCGGCCCAAACGCTCGCGCCCTTTGCGCGAAACGTTATTCACCCCAGCACCGGCTTTAACGCTCCCTGAGTAGACTCTCAGGAAAACCAACCGGCCGACATATGGGTCAGTGGCAACCTTGAAGGCCAATGCTGCCAAAGGACCGTCCTCATCCGGGTAGCGCAATTCAGTCTCGTCAGTCTTGGGGTCGACACCGTCCACTGGGGGGACGTTCCCTGGCGACGGAAGGTAGTCAATGGCCGCATCCAACAAAGGCCTTATCCCCTTGCCGTACATTGCACTGCCGCACAGAACTGGTACCAGTGTGCGGTCTATGGTCCCCTTCCTGAGTGCTAGCCGCAGTGATTCTTCGTCAAGTTCCTCGCCCTCGAGATAACGGATGAGCAGTTGCTCATCCGTTTCGACAATTTTTTCTATCATTGTTTGCCGGTATCGGTGGTATTCGTCTTCCAGTTCCGACGGCACGGGGACCTCTTGAAATCCATCACTAGCGGCGTCAGCACTTTTGCCAGAAGGGTATACGGTGGCCCGCCCCCCGATAAGGTCGATAGTGCCATGGAAATCAGCCTCAGAGCCCATCGGCAATTGGATGGGGACAGGGTTGCCCTTTAGACGGCGGCGGATGGACTCCATGGTGCGCTCATAACTGGCGCCCACACGATCCATTTTGTTGACGAAACAGATTCGAGGAACGGAGTAGGTATCGGCTTGGCGCCACACGGTCTCAGACTGAGATTGCACTCCAGCAACCGCGTCCAACACAACGATTCCACCGTCCAGCACACGCAGACTACGCTCTACTTCGGCAGTGAAATCAACGTGCCCCGGAGTATCGATGATGTTGATCCGGCAGTCGCGCCAATAGGCGCTAGTAGCGGCAGCGGTGATGGTAATGCCCCGTTCTTTCTCCTGGGGCATCCAGTCCATAGCAGTAGTGCCATCGTCCACGCCACCTACGCGGTGGATACGACCTGTGGCAAATAGTACTTGCTCGGTTACTGTGGTCTTGCCTGCATCTATATGAGCAATGAAACCTAGGTTTCGAATCTTATCTATCGGGAACTTGTCTTCCATGACGGGGCACTGGGGATTGGGCCAACTTGCCTTCGCACCAACAGGTATTTACCTGCGGTAATGTACGAACGCTCGGTTGGCTTCGGCCATCCGATGCAATTCCTCCCTCCGACGGACCGCCGATCCCTCGCCGCGAGAGGCTTCCATCAATTCTTGGGCTAGTCCCCTTCGCATCGGCATCCCGTTACGGGACCTGGCCCCTCTAATGAGCCAACGCATGGCGAGCGCCTCGCTACGTGCCGTCCGAAGTTCCGTTGGCACTTGGATTGTCGACCCGCCCACGCGCTTGGGGCGGACTTCCACCTGGGGGGTGGCGTTTCTAAGCGCCTGTTGAAAAACTTCCAGGGGTTCCCGGCTGGATTCCTCCTGGATGATGCTGAAAGCATTATAAGTGATCCGCTGCGCGACTGTTTTCTTCCCACACACCATTAGCCGGTTGATAAAACGTGCTAGTTCCACGTTATTAAAGCGCGGATCGGGCGCGATCTCTCGCCTTTCGGCGCGTCGTCGTCTAGACATAGACTATTACACCTGCAACTAGCCCCATGAAAATCAGTGTTTAAATCCCAGGAAATAACCCAGCGGTACTCGTATACGAAGGCGGGCTAAGCGCCATCACGAGGCCTGGTGGCCCCGTATTTACTGCGACCCTGCCTACGCTCTTGCACCCCTTCGCAGTCCAGGGCACTCCGGACCACGTGATAGCGAACGCCCGGCAAATCTTTCACTCTTCCACCGCGTATTAGCACCACCGAGTGCTCCTGGAGGTTGTGCCCTTCTCCACCGATGTAGGCGGTGACTTCCATTCCATTGGTCAAACGGACCCGAGCGATTTTGCGCAATGCCGAGTTTGGTTTTTTCGGGGTCATGGTGCGCACCTGAATACAAACACCGCGCCGCTGCGGACAGCCCGGGCCCCACTTCACCCTGTTACGCAGTGAGTTCTGGACCCAATGCATGGCCGGCGCCTTAGTCTTTTTACGGACCGGCTTTCGACCGTTTCTGACAAGCTGATTAACAGTAGGCATAGGAAAACCCTGCGCGCCAGACAGGCGACGGGACAATACTGTAACAAGCTGGGATTTGATTGTCAATGCAATTCGAGCCTCCGGCCATCGCAAAACCGAGGCAGCAGCCGATGGCCGATTGCTGCCCGCCTCAAGCTTTGGTACCATCGTCAGCGAAACAACGTCGGAGCCCAGTAATAGGTTAAGTGATGGACCCCCTGGAACTGACCGAAATAGGCACTACCGGACTCAAAGTTTCGCGACTCGGCATCGGTGGCGTAGCGTTGGGCAGTTCCACCACCAACGATGTAGCCGCTGCCACCTTGCAAAAATGTATCGATCTAGGGGTCAGCTATTTTGATACGGCTCCAGTGTACGGCAGCGGAGTCAGCGAACAACGCTACGGCGAAATTCTCTCCCAAGTACCCCGTTCCAGCTTCACAATCTCGACGAAAGTCGGAAGACTGCTGGAGCAGGACTTCCCCGCGCCGGTGGGAGCGGTCATTGGGCCGGACAGCGCCAATGTCGTACCGTATATCTACGATTACGACACCGTCATGCGTGTTTTCGAAGGAAGTCTCAAACGGCTTAAATTGGATAAAATAGATATCCTATTAATCCACGACCCCGACAATCATTTCGATCAGGCGATGGACGGTGCCTACAAGGCCCTCTCAGACCTGCGTTCTCAGAGAGTGGTTTCCGCTATAGGCGCGGGAATGAACCAGTGGGAAATGGAAGCTAGACTAGCTCGGGAGGGAGACTTCGACTGCTTCTTGCTGGCAGGGCGTTACACTCTTTTGGACCATACGGCACTGACGGAGTTTTTACCACTGTGCCAGGAGAAAAACATCAGCGTAATAATCGGCGGTCCTTACAACAGCGGAATCCTGGCATCCGACCTCACAGAGACCGCGACCTACAACTACATTCCGGCCTCCGCGGAAGTACTCGACCAGGCCAGGAGATGTAAGTCGGTATGCGACCGGCACAGTGTACCCCTCAAGGCCGCGGCCCTCCAATTCGTGTTCGGCCATCCGGCAGTCGCAGCGGTGATACCGGGACCAGGTTCGGTGGCGGAAGCGGAAGAGAACTTCAAAATGATGTCTCACTCCATCCCCGCATCCCTGTGGCAGGAACTGCGTCAAGAAGGGCTGATCCCAGCCGAAGCTCCCACCCCTTAACTTGTTGTGACCATTGCTAGCATGACGACCGTTAGCGACCCTTCTGGTCCCGCAGTCACCGTTGTTGCGGTGGGCCCGGGCGACAGCGGTTTCCTCACCCTGAAGGGGCAGCTAGCCCTAGAGCAGGCCGACATCGTAACCGGGTTCAAGACAGTCCTAGGTGTAGTAAGTCAGTGGACAGGTGATACCGAAGTCTGCCCAATGAGCTACCGCGACCAAGAAGAGGTCTTGGATTACGCGGTCGGCGAGGCCCTAAAAGGACGCAAACTGGTGGTCTGCTGCTGGGGTGACCTGAACGTCTCCGCCAAGGAGTTGTTGGAAAGGGTATCCCGACGAGCCAGCAGAGTCGACCTAATCCCTGGGATAAGTTCGGTTCAGATAGCAATGGCCCGTAGTGCCATAACCCTGGAAGACGCTCTGTTCATTACACTGCACCGAAGGGAGGGGGCTGGGTCGGCCCTGGAAGAACTAGTCCACTACCTCAAAGAAGGGCGGCGCCACATCGTATTGCTTCCACGCCCCTTCGACTACATGCCAGCATCCATCGCTACCGGTCTCATTGACGAGGGCATCTCACCGGAGCGTTCGCTCACTGTGTACCAGCGCTTGACGCTGGACGGTGAACAGAGTTGGAAAGGCACTCTACAAGAGTGTGCTGAAATCACCGACGAATTCAGCGATCTCACCATAATGGTCTTTGGCCGGCCGGTATGATGTGCGATATCATACCGGCGCCCAATGGTAGGACGAGGGTCCCAGTAGGTCCAAATACCCCGTCCTGTCTGTCCGGAATTCGGCCGACCAGGCTTAACCTCAGGCTTCTGTCCCCGCTAGGAAATTTGTACCGTGCGGAGGAGAGATGCATGAGTGCTAACTTTTCTTTAAAGAAGGGCCGAGACAGCACGTTAGAAACCTCCGCGAGAACACAAAGCTATTGGTTATTGACGGCTAAACCGGTCCACAAAAGACGGCGCCAACGACGAGCGAGGTGTCACCATTCGGAGACCGCCAGAGTTGTCAACCGATAAGTTCCTTCAAGAAGAGGGGATCCGACGCATAGTAAGAAAGACCCTTGGCCTGAGGGTGATCCTTGCTTCTGGATATTCCTTGAGAATGGGAACCCGGGGATTCCAGGTGATCGTCGAGGTCATCCCGGAGCAGATCTCAGCGCGGGCTCTTCAGCAAGCTAGAAGGGTAGGATGAATACGACGGACCGTTAACCTCACCATCTGAGTCCAAGGGATCACCCGCAAATAAAAAGTATGTCAGAATCTCCCACTATACTGCTGGTCACCACTGCCGACACCGACCTGTTAACCGCGGGGCGGGCCGTCGAAGCACTTCCTCAGGGCTTTCCCACCGTCAAAGCATTCAACCCCGCCAACCTCTCTAGCCGCGAGGAACAGCAAGCCGTTTTGGACGCGGCCGAGGTCGCCGACATCGTTGTGCTCAGGTTGCTGGGCGGCAAGAGGGCCATGCCAGAGACGTTCGACTCTCTTGTCCGTATCTGCTGGGAACGCAGCATCCCGCTCATCGCCTGCCCAGGCCATCAAGAATGGGACCAGGAGTTGGTCTCGGCCTGCTCGGTACCGCCTGCGGAACTGGACACGGTCTTCTCCTACCTGATCCGTGGCGGGGTGTCCAACTTCCAGAACCTACTCCTGTTCCTTAGCGACTCCTATCTGGGGACTGACCACGGCCACGAAGCGCCTGCCGAAGTCCCCTGGGAAGGAATCTATCACCCGGACGAACCCGACGGTGTCGATATCGAAAGTTTCCTGAAGCGACGGTTCGTCCCCGGCAAACCCAACATCGCTGTCCTCTTCTACCGGGCCCACTGGATGAGCGGCAACCTACAGACCATTGACGCAGTTGTGCGGCGGTTGGAAGAGTTGGACGCCAACGTGTTGCCCGTGTACTCGTTTAGCTTAAAACACAATCCAGGAGGCGACGGTAAATCCAACAGTACCTTTTCCAAATTCTTGTGCGGTCCCGACGGTCAGGCACGGGTTGACTGCGTTATCAACACAATGGGCATGTCAATGAGCGAATTGGTGCTAGACAGTCCCACCGTGTCCGTCGCGTCGGGTCCCCAAGTCGACTACCTGAACCGCCTAAACGTGCCAATCATACAAGCGATCTTCAGCACCAGTAGCGAAGAAGACTGGCGTGCAAGCTCCCTGGGATTGGGCCCTATCGACACAGCAATGAGCGTGGCCCTGCCGGAGTTCGACGGCCGGATCATTACGGTGCCGGTGTCATTTAAAGAGGAGGTTCCTTCCAGGACTGCCAGCGGCCTGGAGGCTCGGCTCCAACGAAACCTACCACGACCGGACCGTGTGGACTTTCTATCCCGCTTGGCCTTGAAATGGGCTCGCCTGCGACTAAAGCCCAACGCCGAGAAGCGGGTAGCCATCATACTCAGCAACTACCCAACTAAGGATGCCAGAGTGGGGAACGCCGTAGGGCTGGACACCCCGGCATCGGTGCTCCACATACTCAACGCTCTGAAGGAAGCTGGTTACCGTGTCAGCAACATCCCTTCCAACGGCGACGAGTTGGTGCAGAGGATCATCCAACGTTGCAGCAACGACACCGACAACCTCACCGAAGAGCAACTGCGGTTGGCCGCGGGCCACGTGACCGCCAGTCAGTACCGCCAATGGTTCCAACAGATGCCTCAAGAAGTCCGAGACGAGATGACCGAAGCCTGGGGCGCCCCCCCCGGGCAGGTCTACCGCACGAAGGACAGCCTGGCCATCGCGGGGATAGATCTGGGCAACGTGTTCGTGGGCCTTCAGCCTCCGAGGGGCTTCGGAGAAAATCCCATCGCCATTTACCACAGTCCAGACCTGCCCCCAACCCATCATTACATCGCCTATTACCGCTGGGTGCGGGATATTTTCCAGGCCGACGCCATGGTGCACGTCGGCAAGCACGGTACCATGGAGTGGCTACCGGGCAAAGGGATCGGTTTATCCAACTCCTGCTATCCCGAGGTGGCGCTGGAAGATGTACCCCTTTTCTACCCCTTTATTATTAATAACCCCGGCGAGGGGGCCCAAGCCAAACGCCGAGCCCACGCGACGATAATCGATCACCTGGTGCCAGCCATGACCACCGCCGACAGTTACGGTGACATCGCGCGCTTGGAACAGCTTCTGGACGAGCACTACCAATGCCAGACCCTGGATCCGGCCAAACTGCCTGTTCTGGAGGGGCAGATTTGGGAATTAGTTCGCCAGGCCGATCTGCACCGGGACCTGGGCGTCGACGAGCGTCCGGAAGATTTCCCCGAATTCCTGCTCCACATCGACGGCTACCTCTGTGAGCTCAAGGATGCCCAGATCAGAGACGGCCTGCATACACTGGGACAAATGCCTCAAAATGAACAGCTGATTGGCCTTTTGTCTTCGTTGACCCGGCTGGAAACCGGAAGCATTCCCAGCCTCCGACGAGCGTTGGCCGAAGCAGCAGGGTTGGACTATGCCAGTCTCCTTGCGGAGCCAGGCCGGCGATTCAACGGGTCCGTGCCATCGCTAGTCGATATCCCAAGCGATGGGCCACCACGCACCCAGGGCGAGGCAGTGGAGCGCCTGGAAGAACTCAGCCGCATCGCTTACTCCGAGCTCCATTCTCGGGGATTTCACGCTCAAGACGTGCCTGCTGTAGTAAAGACGCTTCTGAACAAGCGGGACCCGCAGACGGAACAGGTGCTCTGCTACGCGGCCGAATCCGTGTACCCGTCGCTGCTTCGAACCACCGATGAAATCGGCAACTTGCTTCGGGGCCTGAGCGGTCAGTTCGTCCCCGCCGGACCCAGTGGGGCGCCCACCCGTGGCATGGCCAACATCTTGCCAACCGGCCGCAACTTCTATTCAGTGGACCCCAACACCATACCGTCGCCGGCCGCCTGGGAGGTCGGCACCGGCCTAGCCAACGCCCTGTTGCAGGTATACCTGGACGAAGAGGGAGCCTACCCAGAGATGGTAGGACTGGTCATTTGGGGCACCTCGGCCATGCGGACCCACGGAGACGACCTTGCCCAGGTCCTGAGCCTGCTCGGCATCCGGCCATTATGGCAACAGGAGAACCGTCGCGTCACCGGCTTGGAAGTTATTCCTCTGGAAGAATTGGGACGCCCCCGGATAGATGTGACCGTAAGGATTAGCGGCTTCTTCCGGGACGCGTTCCCGAACCTAATTGACCTGTTGGATCAAGCGGTGGAGTTGGCGGCCAACCAGGACGAATCACCAAGCGAGAACATGGTCATCAAGCACTTGCAAGAAGACCGAGCACAGGCATCCTCCGGGTCTGGCGTCGAATCCGCCAACGCCTCTGCGGCCCTATACCGGTTCTTCGGCAGCAAACCCGGCACCTACGGGGCCGGGATTTTACCGGTGTTGGGCGAGCGCAACTGGGAGACGGTGCAAGACCTGGCCGAAGTCTATACAGCCTGGGGAGGCTACGCCTACACGCGCCGGGACTTTGGCGTCAACGCCAGGGACGAATTTAGACGGCGGTTTAGTCAAATCGTGGTAGCGGCCAAGAATCAGGACAACCGCGAGCACGACATCTTTGCCAGCGACGACTACATGCAGTACCACGGCGGTATGATCGCCACCGTCAGGGCACTGACTGGCAAAAACCCACAGCAGTTCTTCGGCGACAGTTCGGACCCCACCCGTACCAGGGTAAGAAAACTTGAAGACGAAGCCCGGCGGGTCTTTCGCACCAGAGTGGTCAACCCCAAATGGATTGACTCCATGAAGCGCCACGGCTACAACGGCGCGTTTGAGCTGTCGGCCACCGTGGATTATATGTTTGGGTATGACGCCACCGCCCAAGTGATAGAAGACTGGATGTACGAAAACGTTACAGAGTCCTACGTGCTGGACCCGGAAACCCAGAAGTTCTTTCAACAGAGCAATCCTTGGGCGCTACGGGACATCGTTGAACGATTGCTGGAAGCCATCGAGCGCGGACTGTGGGAATCGCCGCCGTCGGACATGAAAGAACGTCTTCAACTAATGTTCTTGGAACTGGAAGCCGCTCTGGAAGCCCGCCAAGAAGGAGGGCCACAGGCCCCCTAACGAGTACCGCGGCTCTTGGCTTCGGTTTCCCATTCCCGGTTGGTCATAGTTCAGCGCATAGTTCGGCGTCAGGAGGCGGGCAGTGGAATCGACGTTGGAGATCATAAATGAGCTGGCGAAGGATGAAGAGATTATGTGGGTCGTCGGCGGTGGCGCCGTGGTCAGCGAGAACCACTCGAAGGGTATCAAGGAACCGGAGGTCAGCGGCGACTACGTGACCGTAGAGGCCGATAACTGGCATTTCCACCTCGGCATCGATCAAGTAACTGGCATCCAATTTGTGGAAGCAGAAAGCCACGGCGACTTAGTTTCATTTTATGTGCGGTTTTCCAACGACAACGAGGAAACACTGCTCCGCGGCTATTTCCCCAACCCTTACCTGGATAGCCACAATAATCGAGCCGAATTTCAGCCGCAAAAATTCCGTGCCTTCGAGGAAATGCGAGAGCGGTACGTCGGCCACGAGGGAATCGTTTTCGTAAAACGTGCACACCAGTCTACATAGGGTACCCTCCCGCGACGCATCCACAAGTCGTTTTTTTTGGAGCTTGTCGCACTAATGCGTAGACGTATGCAGCACTGCACTGAGGTCAGGGCCAACGGTCAATCCTAAGCCGCGACTTGATTTAGTCGGCTATTAAGTCCTATTGACCAATGGGAGGAAGACAAGCTAACATTCTGGGGACGGCAATCCAGCCGCATCAGTTAACAGCCAAATAGAGCTATAGAGTTGTAAGGTGTCTCGACATCGTCGGGATTAACAGGGAATCCGGTGAAAGGCCGGAGCGGTCCCGCCACTGTAACTGGTAGTCGCCTCTTACTCGGAAATGAGCCACTGTCCCGGAAGAACCGGGATGGGAAGGCAAGAGGCGACGACCCCAGAAGCCAGGAAACCTGCCTTCCAGCTTGACTTATTACACTTCGCGGAATGGGGTATGAGTCGTCTCGCAACGAGCCTGACCTTCCCGGTCAGGCCTTTTTTTGGGGAATTTCAAGAAGAAGAAGGGATTTCGATTCGTAGGGAAGCCGATTGGATAGCAAGAGGATTATAGACCCGAGCGTCATCCTCGTAGGCCGGGGCAGCCTATATTCGAGGAGGCCGGGCGAGGATTTGTCCGCCCATGCCGCCGATGTCCGAACTTCGCGGCCCGGCGTATTGGTTGTAGAGGCGTTACTGGAGCAAGGCAGCCCGTCCCTCCCATCAGCACTTGATACGTGCGTTAGGAGTGGTGCCCAGACCGTAGTGGTCTTACCAATGTTCGTTCCACTGGAACCGGCCATCTGGAATTGGATCCAGTTCGTTGCCCGGCGTTGGCTGCGCCAGACCAGCTCTCCACTAGAGATAATCTTGGGTGAACCGCCTAGCGAACAACTGGATTTCGTGTCGGTCGTAAATTGCGCAGTAGACCGCGCAATTGAGTCGAACAATTCGCTGGAACTTACCGTCGCGAGCGGCGGTACTTCCAGCACAGACTGGTCGGTTATCCCGCTTCACTACTACCACGTCCTGTTTTGCCAGGGCCCGCGGTGCACCGCAGCCGGTGCGGGAGAAATCGGGGTTTACCTAAGACGGCGGCTGAGTGAGCTCGGTTTGGAAGAAGACTCGGCCCAAGTCCTAGCCGCCAGTACGGGGTGCCTGTACCCGTGCAACCTAGGACCGGTCATGGTCACCTACCCTGACGGCACCTGGTACTGCGGGCTGGACGAGGAAGCCGTTGACCGGATCATCCAAGAACATTTCATCGGAGGAAAGGTCGTTGACCGGTACGCTCACCAGCCGAAGGCCGGGCCTCAAACGATATACGGATTGGCCCACCCCTATTCCTGATCACCGAAATCCGCCTGAGTCTACTTTGACCGAAACCGGAGGCTAACCTGACTACGACCCAAATCAATGCAAGGGGTGCTGCGCTCCGCACGTTGACCGCTTTGTGGTCACGCCATTTAACTCTGGCGGTTGCCTTGGTGGCTTTGGTGGCTCTTATCGTCGCTTGCGGCAACAGTTCTACGCCGGCCGCATCGCCGGCAGTGACTCAGACAATCCAGGCTTTGGATCGGGTGTCATTTACTCCGGTGACACTGGAGAGTTGTGCCGCAACCAGCGGTAGAGACGCGGATGTGGAGATGGGTCGGATAAGCTTCACTTACAACGAACCGCCGTACAGGGCCATCACCCTCAATCAGCACGTGACTGAGATAATGCTGGCCTTGGGCCTGGAAGACCGCATGGCAGGAACCGCATATATCGACGACCAGATTCTTCCAGAGTACCAGTCGGCTTACCACTCGATTCCGGTGCTAGCCGAGGAGTACCCGTCCAAAGAAGTTATCTTGGCCCAGGAGCCGGATTTCATTTACGGGGGGTTTTCCAGTTCCTTCAGGGACGATGTGGCAGGCACTCAAGAAGACCTCAAACAGTTGGGAATCGGCTCATACCTGACGGTCGCTATCTGCGAAGAAACCGCTGACACCCTGGGAGACGTTTACACAGACATCCGTAACATCGGCAGAATTTTCGGGGTGTCGGACCGGGCCGAGAGGCTTGTGGCTTCGCTGGAAAGAGATGTGGCCCACGTCGAGAGTCTTGTTCAATCCGATATGCCCGCTTCCGAACGTCCGCTACGGACCTTTATGTACGACTCAGGCGACGATGCTCCTTTCACTGCCTTCTGCTGCTCCATGTTCTCCAGTCTGATCCAGGTGGTGGGCGGCAAGAACATCTTCGACGATGTCGACGGCCGGTGGGGCACCGTCAGTTGGGAAGAAGTAATACAACGCGACCCTGAGGTCATCGTTCTGACCGAGGCCGTGTGGTCCACGTCTAGAGAAAAGATTGACCTGCTGATCAACAATCCGGCCTACGCCGACATTACCGCGGTCAAAGAACGGCGGTTCGTCGTTCTACAATTCAGTTCGTTGGTCCCGGGGATTAGAAACGCGACTGCAATCAAGCAGTTGGCCGAAGGTATCCATACGGAACTGTTCCCGTAAGGAGTACCTGACGAACCCCGGTACTTGCGATCCGTAATCGCCAAAATCCGCGCCACGAACTCCGGAGACAGACATCGCCCGTCCTATTCACTTGTTACAGGTGCCGGCTGAGCAACACCGCATCGCCCTGACGCCAGTGGTGGTTGTGCTAAGCATGGCTGTTTTGTTGTCTGTCACCTTGGCGGTGACGATCGGACCGGTATACATCTCTCCGGTAACCGTCTGGCAGATCATCTGGTCCCACGTGGCCGGAGCCACTCAAGGCGACTGGTCCACCGGCCAAGACAACATCGTCTGGTTCATCCGACTACCAAGGGTATTGCTCGCCGGGGTAGTGGGAGCCGGATTGGCGGTAGTCGGAACAACCATGCAAGCAGCGGTCCGCAACCCACTAGCTGACCCGTACCTATTAGGGACGTCGTCTGGGGCTTCAGTGGGAGTCGTCGTAGTAATCATGCTCGGTGTCAACTTCTTCGAGCCCTACTCTCTTTCGATACTAGCCTTCTTGGGTGCCGTAGGCTCGTTCGTCATTGTTTTCGCCATGGCCCAGACAAACGGACGTATCTCGCCCACGCGACTGATCCTGGCCGGAGTTGCCACCGCCTATATACTTTCGGCAGTGACCAGCTTTCTTTTGTTCGTCGGCGACGACCGGGCGATCAGAGTAGTCCTCTACTGGACGTTGGGGACGCTTTCGGGCGCTGAATGGAGCTACCTGGGACTTCCCGCCGCCGCCCTATTTTTCGGCATCTTAGTCCTCATTCTGAAGTACCGGCAAATGAACGCCCTGCTGGCAGGCGAAGAGACAGCCACGGCGTTGGGAGTAGATACTCACTCGTTTCGCCGTCAACTACTCGTCCTAACCGCCCTGCTTACCGGGGTGATGGTATCAGTGGCTGGCGCCATTGGATTCGTCGGGCTGATGATGCCACACATCGTCCGGCTGATGGTAGGGGCCAATCACCGACTTGTGCTCCCAGCCAGCGCCCTCGCTGGGGCGATATTCCTAATTTGGGTGGACGTTGCCACACGGACGGTGGTACAGCCGCAGGAATTGCCAGTAAGCGTGATCACCGCCTTAGTGGGCGCGCCGTTCTTCCTGTGGTTGCTCCGGTGGCGCCGGCAGGCTTTTGGAGGTCAACTCTGATGCATGTGAATGTGGACCGGGTTTGCTGGAGCGTGGATGACCAGCCCATTATCTCTGACGTGTCCTTCGAAATTGCTCCGCACTCACTGGTCGGCCTCATCGGGCCCAACGGCAGCGGCAAGTCCACTCTCTTACGCTGCATATACCGCCTCCACCGACCGGACTCCGGCACCATCAGCCTGAACGGAGAGGACTTGCAGCAAATCGGCAGCCGGGAGTCGGCCCGGCGGACCGCGGTGGTTTTACAAGAATACCCCACGGATTTCCAATTCACTGTGGAGGAGATCGTAGCCATGGGCCGAAATCCCCATAAGGGGATTTTCGACGCCGACAACAAGCAGGACCGCCGCATTATCCAGGATGCACTCGCCCGGGTCGGAATGACAGCCTTCACCGACCGCAACTTCCACACCCTGTCCGGCGGGGAGAAGCAGCGAGTCATCATCGCCCGCACCCTGGCCCAGCAAGCAAAGTTCCTCGTGTTGGACGAACCCACCAATCATCTGGACATCCGTTATCAGTTGGAAACGATGGAGCTTGTAAAAAGCCTGGGCATCACCACCCTGGCTGCATTGCACGACCTGAACATCGCTGGCGGTTACTGCGACGTAATTCATGTGATCGACTGCGGGAAAATCGTTGCGTCTGGCACCCCCCAACAAGTCTTACAACCCGACCTAATTGAAGCGGTGTTTGGCGTCGGGTCTTCGGTGGCCATAGATCCGCTGACCGGACGCCCTAAGATCACTTTCTTCCTCAATGGAAATCTGGTCGCTCACACTAACGGCCACCCCCCTACAGTGGAGGCGAACTACGGCCTATAGACCGCAGAGACCCAAGCCCGAAATGTTAAACTTCCGAGAGAATCACTTTCCAGCGACCTCAATACGGAGCCGAATATATGGCCCAAAGAATTGAACCCAGGTTCCCCTTCACCGCCATCGTCGCCCAAACCGCCATGAAACGGGCCCTGCTCCTCAATGCCGTCAACTCCAAGATCGGCGGAGTGTTGGTGCGCGGAAAGAAGGGGACAGCCAAGTCCACGGCAGTCCGCTCCCTGTCCGCATTGCTGCCCGAGGTCACTGTAATTCAGGGATGCCCCTACAACTGCGCCCCAGACGACCGCCAGGGCCTCTGTAACCGCTGTGACGGGAATCCCTCAGAACCTGTCAACGTGACTCGTCAGGTGCCCATAGTGGACTTACCGGTTGGGGCCACCGAAGACCGATTAGTGGGATCGCTGGATATCGAGCAGGCAATCAAGACCGGCACCAGAGTATTCGAACCTGGGTTGATCGCTTCTACCCACCGAGGAATCCTCTACATCGACGAAGTAAATCTCCTAAACGACCACCTGGTTGACCTCCTCCTTGATGCCGCAGCCATGGGCCGAAACTACGTAGAGCGGGAAGGCATATCTGTCACCCACCAGGCCCAATTCATTCTGGTGGGAACCATGAACCCCGAAGAAGGCGATCTGCGCCCTCAGTTGCTAGACCGATTCGGGTTGGCAGTGGAGGTGGACGGCAGCTTCACTCGCGAAGAACGCCAGGAGGTGGTGCGCCGGCGTATCGACTACGAGACCGATCCTCGTTCGTTCATGGAACGCTGGGCCCAAGAAGAAGAATCAGAGCGGGCAAGAATCCTGCGCAGCCAGGTCCTGCTTCCCCAGGTCCAAGTAGGAGATGAAATACTCCGGCTGATAACTTCGATTTGCGCAGAATACGAAGTAGATGGGATGCGCGGCGACATCGTGATGTACAAGACTGCCAGCACCATCGCCGCTTACGGAGACCGGACGCAAGTCACCGCGGAAGATGTCCGGGAAGCCGCATTCTTGGCCCTGCTACACCGCCAGCGCCGCCAGCCCTTCCAGCAGCCTAACCTAGTCACCGAACAACTCGATTCCATGATCGAGGAGTTCCAAAAGCAGAGCCATCAGCGAGAGTCCCGAATCGGTTCCGACGACAACGACCAGAACGAGGGGGACTCTGACCCTCCTGATTCGGATCCAGAACTGGAAGAACAGGCACCGTCTCAACCGGAGGAGTCCGAGCCGACTTCGGGAACAGAACAGCAACCAGAGAACCAGATGTTCGAGGTCGGCAGTCCCTTCGCCGTCCGCTCGCTGAGTCTAGAGGCACCGAACCGCCGCGCGCGGGGGCCCAACCGCCCCCGCCACAAAACCCAAAACCGCACACCCCCCCCGGCCTTAAAAGCGGCCACCCCCACC
>CAZYBD010000040.1:0-19994 GCA_964645515.1 uncultured Dehalococcoidia bacterium
ACCGGGGTAGTTGTGACAGAAGGAGACTTGCCATTCGGCGGGCGACATATCTGGAATGGCCGACGCGATGTCCTCCAGGCCGATAATCCAGTCGGTGAAGTAGGTATTGCCACCGCGGAAATACTCGGGGGTTTTCTCCACCCCTCGGGACCGATCGGCAGACCTCTTTGGCCGTGATGGCGGATAATGCCCCGTTATCGGCGCCGACCACAATGACGTCGTAGTTCTGGGTCAAGGTTGACCTCTATATGCCTTATGGAGGGCCTTATAATAATCCCCCGCAAGAGAACCCACAAATTGTTATGGGTGGTTTAAACCCAGAGATTACTTCTCCGCGTTTAACTAAGTCCATGGAGGCCAATATGGTGACCAGATGCAGTTGGGCCGACAGTGATTGGGGCATCCCCTATCATGATGAGGAGTGGGGCGTGCCGGTGCACGACGACAGGTTGCTCTTTGAGTTTCTAATGCTGGAGGGCGCCCAGGCAGGGCTCAGCTGGCAGACGATCCTCAAAAAGAGAGGAGCATACCGGGCCGCCTTCGACAATTTTGAACCGTCGGTGGTTGCTGCGTACGGTCCCGACAAAGTCCGGAGCCTGCTGGCTGACCCAGGCATTATCCGCAACCGGCTCAAGGTGGCTGCGGCGATCAGCAACGCAGCCGCCTTTTTGGAAACGCAAAGCGAGTTCGGCAGCTTCGATACCTGCATCTGGCAATTTGTTGGCGGCTGTCCCAAGAAATACTCCTGGCGCTCTACGGCCCAGGTACCGGCCACCTCGCTCGAATCCGATTCTATGAGCAAAGAGCTAAAGCGGCGCGGGTTCAAATTCGTAGGCAGCACGATCTGCTACGCGCTCATGCAGGCTACCGGGATGGTCAACGACCACACTGTCGATTGCTTCCGCTACAACGAGGTCGACTGACGGAATTTTATTCACCGCGGAAAACACAGAATTCTTGTCTCTCTGCGGTTATTCGTAAGTCAAGCTTGCTGTGATGGGCGGCGGAGATTAAGATACAGCGGCTTAATGACCTAGACATTTAACAGGGGGTAACCTGCCAGCATGAAAGCGGCGAGACTCACTAGTCCCAAGCATTTCGAGATTCTGGAAACAGAGACGCCGACGGCGCAGGACGGCCAATGTTTGATAAAACTGGAGCGCGTGTCTGTCTGTGGAAGCGACATACGCCACGCCTTCCAGGTCAACCCGGAAGAGACGTATCCCATGGACTTCGGTGCGGGCTGCCACGAGCTGGCCGGAGTGGTTGTAGAAAGTCGTACAGATGCCTTTCAAGAAGGGCAGCGGGCCATCGTGATACCGCAGCCGGGTACCGGCGGTTTGTTGGAGTACATTGTTTCTGATCCTAGCCGGATGATCCTATTGCCCGACGAAGGGCCACTTGACGAGTGGGTCATGTGCCAGCCCTCTGGCACGGTCCTCTTTTCATGCCAGCAAATGCCCAACCTGCTCGGTAAGAACGTGCTGGTTATGGGGCAGGGCAGCATCGGCCTGAGCTTTACTATGATCACCTCCCGTATCGGTGCCCGAAATGTCATAGCCGCCGATCTCCTAGACTACCGCCTGGAAAAATCCAAGGAGTTCGGCGCCACTCACACAGTGAATCCGGACAAGGAGGACTTGGAGGAGGCGGTAAACGAGATCACCGGAGGCGTGGGGCCAGACGTTGTGGTGGAGGCTGCTGGTTATCCGGATACCTTTAATATGTGTTTGAAGTTGGTCCGCCAGTTCGGCACCGCAATAATCTTCGGGGTGCAGACCGATGACTTCATTCCGCTGGAACACAGTTGGCTTATGCAGAAACAACCCAGGATCATCCCGACTAACGGGGCTCGCAGCGGAAACGTCATCGCACACATCCAAGAAATCGTCGCGTTACGGGAAAGAGGGTGGTGCGATCCGGCCAAATTGATCACTCACCGCGTAGGGTTCTCCGACGTCCAAAAGGCGTATGATATGTATGATCAGCGCCAAGACAACGTGATCAAGGTGGTGATGAACCTCAACGAGTAGCGGTCCGCCGGGGCTGGTGCTGGGGAGTGGTGGGATGGTGAGTCCGGCACAAAAGATCAAGCTGGTACGTGAAAATTTAGCCCTTGCAATGGCTTTGTGGAAGGCCGCAGCGAACGGCCATATCGGCCCCAATGACCTTGTCGATCGGAATGCAGATAACGGTGAATGCGACCAAGTTTCCGCGCCAAATAGCCTGGATCGTGCGCGAGAAGATAAGTTGACTAGGAGCGCGGGCAATCAGGTTCGCGCATCCTTTGCTCTGGCTGTGACCCAGACGCAACAGAGTTTGGACTCGGTCTTTTCGGTAGATCCTTTGGATGAAGAGGCGCCCGACCTGCAGGCGGCTCGGTGTGCGATGTATTTGCTGAACGCTGCGATGGCGACCGATATGTTCTCACCCGTATGGGACTGTCCTCCCCGCTATCGCCGCCTTCTTGAAGTCCGTCCGATCAGGTTCGTGTTGGATGCCAACGAGATTCAGGGCAGGGTTCTTAACTGGGAACATTTCGGAGGTCTCGAAAAGTTCCTGTACCTTCTGGACTATTGTGAAAGCTGGGTGGAGCAGCCTGGGGAGGACCTTCGGTTACCTTCGCCCTCGGTCCAAGCCAGAGACACGGATTCGCCGCGTCGGCGATCGCTGTTTGATGAAGTTGCGTCCGGTGCGGCTGATTCGGTTGAAGAGTTTTTATCGACCCGCTGCGAACTTGGTGAGGGGTTCCGGTCCACGGCGAAAGACCTGTACGCTAGTTATCTTGGGTGGTGTAAAGAGACCGGCCAGCAACCTGTGGCCCAGCGAAGTTTCGGAATGCGCTTAACCGGGCAAGGACTGGAGCGCCGCCGACGGGGGCGTGGCAAGCACTGGTGGGAAGGCATCAGGTTGTCAGGCGTCCCGGAATTGGCCATGACCGTACGGCGTAATGGGGTGCACTGAGGACGTTGCCTTGAACTGACCTGCTCCCAGGCGAGAAGGTCAGTTGTTGGGCGGTTTGCTACTCCACGGGCGACCCTGTCATTCTGCTGGCCCGCTCGCATCCGGCGGACTGGATTCCCCCAGTCAACAACCCGGCTGACTGTAGTTGCCGCAGCAGCTTCGGCGGGTAACCAGCTTCTTGAGATTGTTGGAGGCCAGCAACTGCAGCTTTCGGCCCAGCGGCATGGGTTGCCTGAGATTGGACAGCAGTTGGAAGGGACGTTCGCTCGTTCCGCACATACTGTAGGCGATTATGCGGGATGTATGGGAAGGTCCGCAATATGTTTAAATCTAGGGGCTCCACCTGAGACTGTGGTGGCCACCGACTAGTTGGACTGCCTCTGTAGGTTTGTTAGCGGAATCCGGCTTCAAGACCTAGACTCAGACAGTCGCGGTGACCAAGACTGCGATTCTGGACACATTAGGAGCGATCTTTGCAGGTGGCCAGCTTCCCTAGAACAGCAACCTGGAGCAAGCGGCGACCAGAAGGAGGGCAGGTCTAGCTACCCTGTTAGGGTAGTTTCAAGAGGTTGCACCGTGGCACTCCCCTCTCCATCAATGGAGATGGGTCAGCAGGAGTTAGGCCGAGGCGTACTCCACGGTTACTGCGGTGTGCAGGCCCCCGCGCACTTTATAGTCCAGAACCACTTTCATGGACTGGGGTTGGCAGGCGGCGACCAGGTCGTTCAAGACACGGTTGGCGGCGTGCTCTTGAACTATGCCGACGTCGCGGTAGGACAGCAGGTAGTACTTCAGAGATTTCAGTTCAATACAATTCCGACCTGGAATATATGAGATCGCCAACGTCCCATAGTCGGGCAAACCGGTCCACGGACAGACGGCGGTGAATTCATCGGTGTCGATCTCTACCTGTGATTGTTGCTCCGGGTAGCCGTACTGGAACGTTAGCAAGCAACTGGGGTCGATCGTTTCCTCGCTCTTGGCGGGCAGTTCTTGGTCCAACTCCTGGTACCGATTTTTCAACTCCTGGATGGTTGCCATTTCCGCCTCCGTGGTATCCACTATGGTCGCCGGTGTGTTCTATGTTTACATCATAGGCGCCTGATTTGACGAGTGTCAAAGCAGGCGCCCACCGACTCTTTTACAGGGAGAGAGTCAATGGCGGGGGCAATTCTTGCGCGCCTAGGCGGGCAAGGGTAAGATACCGGGAATCATGGCTAAAACCGGCAAGTCGACATACACCTTGGTGGAACTGTACAGGATGACGGTCGACTAGACCTAGGCGTTGCCCTGCGCAGTCCGTGACGCATTGTTAGACCAAGTTATCGCGGCCGGCCGGCATGCGGCAACCGACGCGGCTTCCTACCGAACGTGACTGTATACTGACTACTTTGAGGAAGACTTGTCGCGAGGTCACATCCTCGAATTTCGAATGGGGAAGTGGTCGGCGAGAGCGATATTGAGCAGTATTGGGCCTCTTTCAGGCATGTGGAGACCGTCCTTACCGCAGCCCACATCAACTTCGGCTGAGTGGTGAACCTGGTGATCTTTCTGACATACATGAGTAAGTGGTCAACGTTCAACGAGGTTTACCGGGAGTTCATTCCCAATCTAACCTGCTGTGCGTTGATCTGTGACAGAGGTCTTGCGCAACTGGCTCTGGTCATCGAGATTGTTGATTGCGATGCTTACCGCGTCGCCGATTAGGTTATTTTCCAGCTAGGTAGTTAATCCAATAATCAGGAGGTGGCAATGGCGAACCTAACCTTGGCGTATAAGGTCCGTACCTACAGCACCGGGACGTTGGGAAGAGCAATCTGCAATGCCCGGACACACCATTTCGTTGCCGACGATGCCGGAGGGGAGGAGGTTGGGGCTGGCGAGTTGTTTTTCTCTGGGATTTCCGCCTGCGCCGTGAATATGGTGGAGCGTCTGGCGGACACGGAGAATATTCCCCTCGACTGGATGGACGTGGGAATTGAAGCGTTCCGTGACCCAGACAAACCGGCAGGTGACATTGCCTTGTACGATGGTATCCACATCAACTTCGAGATGTGGGGGGTGGACGATGTCCAGGCCCACGAACTGGTGGAGACCTGGAAGAAGCGTTGACCCCTTTACGGTTCGGTTGCCGTGGCGACCACCAATACCACCGTCGGGTTGGTATCTCACCCAGAGAATCATAAGTAGAGAGAACTCTCCGGGAGGTCCGAACGCTACATGAACATCTGCTCCTTCTTGCCCAGCGCCACGGAAATCATCTACAAACTGGGCCTCCAAGACGGCCTGAGAGGAGTTACGCACGAGTGCGACTACCCGCCCGACGCCCGAAACAAGCCGGTGGTGGTGCGTAGTGTGTTCGATGGGCAGGAGCCAACCAGCGCTGAGATCAACCGGGTGATATCGGCGCGTTTGGAGCAGGGACTTGGTATCTACGACATCGTTGAAGATGTGTTACAAGCGGCCGAGCCCGATTTGTTGATTACTCAGGCGATCTGCGAAGTTTGAGCCATCTCGTCTCGGCAGGTCGCCGAGGTGAGCCAGGCCCTTCTCAAACAGCCCCAAGTACTGTCCCTGGACCCGCAACTCCTGGGCGACGTGATCGATGATATCAGAAAAGTCGGGAAAGCCGCCGGCGTCCAGCAGGCGGCGGAGGATATCGCGACTGGTATGGAGTCCCGGGTTGAAGCAGTGGTGCAGCGGGCTGCGGCGGTCGATTCTCACCCCAGTGTGTTGCACGTGGAGTGGGCCGACCCGCTGATGTGCGGGGGCCACTGGGTGCCGGAGATGGTGGAGATGGCCGGCGGATCCAATGCCTTCGGTGACAAAAATACTGGAACGCTCAAGCTGGAATGGGACGATGTGCTGGAACGTCAGCCCGAGGTCATTATCATGATGCCCTGCGGCTTCGACGTAAAAAGGTCGCTCCAGGACGTACCCATAATGGCGGAAAAGGAAGGTTGGGAGTCGTTACCGGCGGTACGTAACAACCGGGTCTATGTGATCGACGCCAGCGCCTACACCAGCCGCTCTGGGCCGAGGCTGGTGACCGGACTTGAGACAATGGCTGAAATGATCCACCCAGAACTATTTTCCGGCTTCGTCCCAGAGTCGGGTGCCCTGCGGCTATTCGGCGACCTGACCAGGACCGGCTGAGAATTTCGGAACCACTGCTGAACAGCTTGTAGAACTCACGTAAACGGTATTTCGGAAAATGTGGAATACACGCTAGGCATACCGGTCGCGCTGAGGAAGTCGCCGCCCCCTTTTCTCAAATGGAGTCTAGGAAAGATATTTGGAACCAGTTTGTCCTCTCTCTCGGAGAGGGTCAAGGTGAGGGCGGTTCCTGGGGGTGAGGGGAATGGTCCTGCCGATCAGTTGAGGCGTGGACCCTTGTAGGGATTCCGCTTGGCAACCTCTTCTTTCAGGTCGTGATTGCCGCGTTTGATGAGCGGAATCAGGTGGGCGAGCCGGGCGGCGGCTGATGGAGACTCCAACAATGCCTGCCGGACGTGGGTCTGTAGGTTGAGGTTGGACGCTATGGTGTATGAGAGTTGCGCCGGGTCTTCCGGCATTGCTACATCCGATGCGTAGCCGCCGGCCAGCGCCGTTAGTCCCTGGATCAAAGCAGTGAATTCTTGGTTAAGCTCAGGCAACAGTTCATCTATCCCTTCGCCGATGGGCTCATCTAAGAACCGTACGCGGCCCACCATGTGCGGTACTTGTTGAGTAACTTCGGCGATTTCGAAGCGGCGTTCGCCTTTGGTCATGATGTTCATGCGGCCTTGGCCCAGCAATTCCGAGCGAATAACACGGGCGGTGGTGCCGATGTTGAAAGGAGTGGCTGGAGATCCAACCTCTTGGCCTTCCTTGATGAGAACGATGCCGAAAGGCTCGTTGCGTTCAATGCAGTTACCTATCATAGCCTTGTAGCGCTCTTCGAAGATATGCAGAGGCAGAGGTGCTCCGGGGAGCAGTACCATGCTCAGTGGGAAGAGAGGTAGTTCCGTTAGACCCTCT
The DNA here is from genome assembly GCA_964645515.1 of uncultured Dehalococcoidia bacterium. Taxonomy (GTDB): domain Bacteria; phylum Chloroflexota; class Dehalococcoidia; order Lucifugimonadales; family UBA3495; genus VXOI01. The sequence goes on from CAZYBD010000040.1 coordinate 6,985, forward strand.
GCGGAATGTTGTTCGGGATTAACCATCTCCTTCGAGTATATTCGTTATGTCTAGAACAGTACAAGCTGGAGGTTTGGCCGATGTCTCCGAGACGTTCCGGTTATCCCTCTCAGCGGCGGTTGTTAGCCCGGCGTACTCGGAAGTTGGTGGGGCCCTTCTGGCGCCTAGCCCAGTTGAGATAGCTGGCGACCTCAGGGTTGGCACGCAAAGTCGCGATGGAATTTAGCTCTTTGGCCAGTGTGGCTTCCGAGAACATGGCGTGTAGTTGCCGATGGCAGGTCGGGCACAGCCGGGCTTTGGGACCAGATTTTCCACCCCGTGACCGTGGTACCAGATGGTGGTTGGTGAACCGGAGGGATTCTCGCTGACAGAGGTCGCAGGCTTGGGTAGATCCCGTTTGTCCTGCGGTTGGATCGTCATGGACCGAGCCCGCTGAGCAGTTCCTCATTGCTGATCGGGGATTTCCAAAAATCGCCATCCGGGCAGGTCGACTCGCCACTCGTCATCCTCCCATAGCATGGGGAGTATCAGGCCGCGCATGGACCGACCCTGCTGCACCTCTGTTGTGTCTTCCTCCATTCCAAAGGGCAAAAAAGCGAAGGCGTGCTGGTCGTCAACGTAACTGGTGGGAGAGATTCCTAGGTCGGTCAGGTCTTCTAACGGCCAAAGACTCAAGACTGTGTTTCGGAAGTCGTCCAGCATTGAAGCCCGCATGGGGTGATTGTGGTCATACCCGGCCCGGTAGGCCTGCTGCATGTCCACACGGTTACGGCTAGCCCATACTCCCATCCGCATGCCTCGGGTTTCTTTGGATAACATCGACCATGCTAGATCCATGTTGTCCGCGCGCACCGCATCCGCAAAGGTGCCGGCACGGTTGCCGCATTCGTCGGGGAAGGGGCTTCTTTTTCTCCCGGGGATTCTCAAAAGTCCGCGCCTACGAGCCGATGGCGTAGCCGTCCCGTCTAGGATCGGCCGCTCCTTGGAGTACACCGGTTTCTGCGTCGACCTGGATCATCATCTCACTGCCGGATGCCCCCCACGCGCTCGTTATCTCCAAAACGTGACCTCGGGATTGCAACCCCTCCCGGACGCTTGGGTCGAAGCGCGATTCCATATACAGCAGGTTTTCACATTCGTGAGGGACGCTGGACTCGGTGGCGCTTTGCGTATTGCGCCATCTGGGCGCTTCCACAGCTTCGGCCACCGTCATACCGAAATCGATAATGTGGGTAATGACCTGCATGTTGGTCTGGACCTGAGTGTCTGCTCCGGGCGTTCCGCAAACGAGGAACAGGCTGTCCGGTTGGGCACCGCCATCACGGAATACTATGCCCGGATTCATGGTGTGGCGCACCCGTTTGCCGGGCTGCAGGCAGTCCACATGCGCCGGATCCAAGTGCCAGTAGGTCATACGGTTGTTCAGCAGCACCCCGGTGTCACCCGCCACTAGACTGGATCCCAAAGAACTCTGGATGCTTTGTAGCTGGCAGACGGCGGTGCCCCAGCGGGCGACTACGGCGAAGCAGGTGGTATCCTCCTCTTGCCCGGCACTGCCGGACACCTGACAGGCACTGCCAGCGCCCGGCTGGTGGCCCCACGGGTCCCCGTGGGGCGGGCCTGCTGCGGCGCTGGCCTCGTCGATCAGCCCCACCCTCTCTTTCGCGTATGACTTGGATATCAGACCGGCTGTTGGAACATCAACGTGATCCGGATCCGCCATGTAGGCTTCTCGGTCGCTGAAGGCCAGCTTTTTGGCCTCCACCATGATATGAATGCTGTCAGCGGTGTTGCATCCCAATGATCTGAGGTTGAATTGTTCAACCAAGTTCAGTTCCTGGAGCAGTACATGGCCGCTGGAGTTGGGCGGAGCCTCATAGACCGAATATCCGCGGTAGGTGGTGGATATGGGCTCTTCCCACCGGGAATGGCAGTCGGACAGGTCCTGTAACGACAAAAGACCGTCCTGCTCTTCGCTGAATTTAACGATGGCACGGGCAACCTCTCCTTCGTAGAAGGCGCCCCGGCCCCCTTCGACGATGGCTTGGAACGTGCGGGCCAGGTCCTTTTGGTAGATGATCTGTCCCGCCTTCAGAGGCTCCCCGTTTGGTGCGAATATTTTCTGGGAGCTGGGGAACCGTTGAATTAACGGGTCTTCAGCTATAACTTCCGCCAGAACGTGTGTAACAGGAAACCCGTTATCCGCCAAGTCCAAGGCGGTGTCGAACAACTGGGCCAAAGACATCGAGCTGTACCTCTGGTGTGCCGCCAACCAGCCGTCTAGCAGACCCGGCACTGATACCGAAAGGATGCCTTTCACTGGTATGCCGGTGACCTGGTAGCGTTCCAAGGCGGCCTGGTAAGGGGCGGCGCCGGTGGCGTTACAGACCTCAATCTTTTGGGCCCCTTTGTTGTAAACCATGATGTAGCCGTCACCGCCTATGCCAGACATATTGGGCTCAACCACATTGAGGACCGCGGCGGTGGCGATGGCGGCATCGACGGCGTTGCCGCCCTTCTGCAGAATGGCCATACCGGCTTGTGAGGCCAGCGGATGTGCCGCGCAGACCATCCCGTTGCGGCCCATGACCACGGGACGATTGGAGTCGAAGTTAACGCCGTGCGGTGTCCGTGCCATGTCAGCTCCTTGGGGCAATTTCTTTCCTGCCCTCATTTAGGGAGAGGGTGAGTCACCCGCAGCGATTTTGCGGCGGGTGATGGCGGCTTCGGCCCGAGGGCTGATGGCCCTCTGGACCGCGACGTTCACTAGCGACGGCCGTTCTGAGGCCAGCGCCCGTTCCAGCGCCGGTTTCAAATCCTCTGGTCTTTCCACCAGCTCGCCGTGGCCGCCCAGTCCTTGGACGACCGTATCGTAGCGAGTGGGTAGCAGGTCGGTGGCCACCCGCCTGCCGTAAAGGCCTAGTTGTATCTGCCGGTCAATGCCCCATGCCGAGTCGTTGCCCAAAACCGCTGTCACCTTTAGGTTGTGGCGGACCGCCGTATCGAACTCCATGCCGTTGAATCCGAATGCACCGTCGCCGCTGACCACGATCACTCGGCGCTCCGGAAACGCCAGCTTGGTGGCCAGGGCAGCAGGAATCGACGAGCCAAGCATTCCGAGCGTCGAAAGATACAACCAATCGCTTTTGGAGCGGGCCGGCAGTAGGGCGCGGCCAAAGTGGCAGAAGTCGCCGCCGTCGAACACCAGGCAGTCGCCGGGACGAAGCAGGCCCTCCAATGTCTTGTGGACGTACATGGCATGCATAGGTGAGTCCTGAGAGGTCAGAGACTCGGCCCACTCGGCGTGCTCGGCGCGGGCGTCCCTCAGTTCGTCCAACCAGGGCAATCCCTGCCAGGCGTGATTGCTGGCCTCTCGGGTTACCTGTTCCAACACCGCTGTGATGTCTCCGGTTACGCCGATTGTAACGCCCCTGTTGCGACCAATCTCGGCGGCGGAAGGGTCTATCTGGACGATCTTGGCGTCAGCAGCAATCGTGGGAGGTCTACAGAAGCCGATTCCGTAGTCTTGTTTCCGTCCCAGGAGCAGCACCAGATCGGCCTCACCGACCTTCGATGCCGCCTGGTTCAAGCCCCTCTCAGAGAAGCCGAACACCTGGGGATGATCGTCCGAGACCAGACCTCGGGCCTGACCTTCGGTGAGTAGGGGGACTCTGGTGGTCTCGATGAACTGCTGCAGAATTTCACCCGAAGACGCGTAACCCGCGGCGTCTCCGGCAATGGCTAGTGGACGTTTGGCTTGGCGCAAAAGCTCAACCATTTGGCGGACTAACTCAGGCTGGGCCAAGACTGCCTCCGGCGAACGATATTCTCCGGGGTCATAGAACATCACATTGTCTTCTTCCACCACTTGGTCTTGGACGTCGATGGGAATTGTGAGGTGAACTGGTCCTCGGCGGCCGCTAAATGCCAAACGCACCGCCCGGGCTATGAAATCAGGAATCCTCCGGGCGTCGTGCACCATAAATGACCCTTTGACCACCGGCGCGGCCATCTCCACTTGGTTAATTTCTTGCATGGCGCCCCGCCCCAACTCGGTCAGATCCGCGGATCCGGCAATGGACAGCACTGGAGAATCTCCGTGGAGAGCGTTGGTCAACCCCGGCACAGCGTTGGCGAAACCGGGGGTGGTGTACACGCAAACGCCCAGTTGTCCGGTGACCTTGGCCCACGTGTCGGCCATGTGGACCGCGGCCTGTTCGTGGCGGGTATCAACGAAACGGAAGTCACGGTCGGCCATTACATCCAAGACCGGGAGGATGTGGTCTCCGGCCAGTGTAAAGATATTGGAGACTCCCTCCAGTTCCAGAGCTTTTGAGATCAAATGGCTGCCGGTGACTAGGGCCATCGGTCCTCCGGGAGGTCGTGTTGGGTGTGTGAGAATTATCGGTTGGGCGGTGTTGGGCGTCAAGGCTAGAGGATTCACCTCCCCCTTAAGGTGGAGGGATGTTAAAAAGATCCTTCTCTCCAAGTTGGGAGAATGTTAGGATGCGTGGTGGTGCCGGGTCTTAGTGGTTTGAGGCAAAAGAAAGAGGCCCCATAGTTGGGGCCTCTGTTTCATTGGATGTTTTTTTGTGTTGGCCTAATGCCCGCCGCAGCCGCCGCTGCCGCACCCGCAACCACCGCCACCGTTGCCGCAACCACCGCCACCGCTGCCGCAACCACAACCACTTCCGCAGCCGCCAGCTGCGGAGAACATGGGGTTGTTGATGACGAACCCCACCTGTCCGCCGAAGTTCTCAACGTAGTCGATAGTGGCTTCTTCCAAGAAAGGAGCGCTGTCGGAGTCCATCAGAAAGCGGACACCATCTCGGTTCATCTCAGTGTCGTCGGCTTGCATTTCGTTTTCCACGGTCAGCATATATTGCAGGCCGCCGGCTTCAGCTGGAATCGCTACTACCCGCAGCGACCCTTCTTGCTCGCCCTGTTCTTCCATGACCTCTTTGAGCTTCTCGATGGCAAGCGTCGTGATGTCCATTATATGTAGGCTCCTTGCGCTATAAGCTGTATTTCGAACTTGCTATCCCCACGGAGCGTAGCCTGCTAAACCTAACACAGACCAATTTGCCCAGTCAACGCCGTGAACCTCGTAGTCAGCCCACAACATTGCTGCATAAGCATCGGCCGCTCTCTTGCCAGAGTGATATTGACGCCCCATGACAGTGGTTCCTAGACTTGATTTCAAGGTCGAAAAGAAAGCCGGCTACTCAAAAGGCCCACAAGCCTAAGAGCCGAATATTCAAAATGGACGTACCCTAGGGTACGTCCATTTTATTTGCGCCTGCCCTGAAGCTGGATTCACCAATTGGAGGAAGCATGCGGGGTAAATTGCAAGTACGAACCGGTGCCGAAAAAAGTTTCCCGACCCATAATTCCGTGCCGGTCTAGACCGAGGGTACGCTTTGCAATTCGATCAAGGCCAGAGCCAAGAGCAACAAGTCTGTCGGATTTACCGAAAGGCGACTTAAATTTTGAAATTATCGGAAGTTGAGGGCATTGTCAGGGCACAGAGGATAGCGGCACCGACCTGAACGATCCTCCCATGACTGCCTCTACGACCATAGCGGCGGTGGACGATGGAACGCGGTTCCAAGGGGAGCAGACCATCCAGATGGGTGCTAGCAGATGTTGGTGACTTCAATTTCCGGCGACGATCCCACCGTCGCCAGGACCCTGAACGGGACGACTGCGTCCGCCCTCGATTGAGCGGGTAGCCTTGATTCAGGCAGTCGGAATCTGGACCCGCGCTGCGGACTTCGAGCCCTTCTTCGTAGATGCCGACATAGACACTGATGTCAGACTCCTCTCCTTCTGGCGAAAGTCGGACTCCGCGAGGGCTCGGCTGGCAGATTCGAGGTCCGCAGGATATACTGGCTGAGCGTTTCGCAACAGTCTCCGGAGTCTAAAGACCCAGGATCACCGTTAAGTGAACGATCAGATTCTCGAACAGGTATTGGTGGACCGCCAGCCGCCGGTGGCTACTGTTACTATTAACCGCCCCAGTCAGAGGAATGCCATTAGCTTCCACATGTGGCGGTATATGGCAGATTTGATCCGAGAATTGGACTCGGAACGGGATATCCGGGCCATTGTGATCACAGGCGCGGGCGGTCAGGCATTCTCGGCCGGGGCTGATATCGCCGACTTTGAAGAGCACCGGTCCAATTCCACCAAGGGCCGCGGCTACAACGATGCCGTGGACAGCCTTTTGGAAGCCGTAGCTGAAATCAATACCCCCACTATATCCATGGTTAGGGGGGTCGCGGCCGGCGGCGGCTGCGAACTGGCTGTGGCCACCGACCTACGTGTTGCGGCCGAGGGTAGCCGCATGGGAATTCCGGCGGCACGGTTGGGCATATCCATCGGGCACCGCGAAATGCGCGGCCTGGTGGGCCTGGTAGGTAAAGGCAACGCTCTGTATATACTTCTCTCCGGGCGCTTGCTGGATGCATCGGAAGGGTTGCGTATTGGGTTGGTCAACCAGGTGGTACCCGACGAAGAACTGGAAGAGTATACTTACAACCTGGCTAACGATATTGCGTCTTTGGCTCCTCTTTCCCACGCCGTCAATAAAGAGACCCTGCGCCAGGTGCAACTGAAACCTTCTCTGGCCGACCTGACAGCCGAAGAGGCCGATCTTCCACTGACTCAGTTCGACACTCGCGACTACCAGGAAGGCTACCGGGCGTTCCTGGAGAAGCGGCGCCCCCAGTTCATCGGCGAATAACTCACCCGACCTGGCTTCCGCATATCCCTCCTTTTGGACCGACGCATCCTCGCTCGCTGCTATAATCCTAACGGTTGGTTCGCCAGCAGCGGCCGGCCCGTCCCTATACCTACCCCACGTGAGGACTATATTGCCCGCAGCCACCGGAAAAAAGAGAGCCGACCTGTTGCTGGTCGAACGGGGCCTGGTAGAGTCGCGGGAGAAGGCCCAGGCCCTGATCATGGAGGGAGTGGTCTACGCGCCTTCCGGAAGGGTGCTTAAGGCTGGAACTCAGATTGCCGACAGCGTGCCGTTGGAGGTCCGGGGACGCCTTCCGTTCGTCGGCCGCGGCGGGGTCAAGCTGGAACACGCTTTGCAGAGTTTTAGCCTGGACGTCGGAGGCATGGCCGTCCTGGATGTTGGGGCGTCGACCGGCGGGTTCACCGATTGCCTTTTGCAACGGGACGCCGCCCGCGTCTACGCCGTAGATGTGGGTCACGGACAGCTCGACTACCGGTTGCGGCAAGACGAGCGGGTGGTGGTTATGGAGAAATGTAACGCCCGCTACGACTTCGAGCTTCCTGGACAGGTTGACTTGGTGGTGATCGACGTCTCGTTTATTTCGCTGAGCCGAGTCATCCCACCTGCGCTGAAACACCTGAAGAGCGGAAGTTGCGTGATAGCCTTGATCAAGCCCCAGTTCGAAGCCCCCAAGGAAAAGGTGGGCCGGGGCGGCGTTATCAAGGACCCCAAGACCCACGCTGCGGTGCTGAGCAAGGTCATTAAATGGGTGGTCGGCCAAAGGCTGAGGGTACGCGGGTTGTGCCGGTCACCCGTGTTGGGCGACGCCGGGAACACGGAGTTCTTCTTATTGCTTCAGAAACCTAACCAGACCGTTTTGGAGTCGTCACTCTCATCCTAACTTTCCACTGAAAAGGGCTTGGCTTCAAGAGCACCAGGTGCACCCGACTAAACCGGCTTCTGTTGGTCTTGTCATTGGCACCCTGAGCAAAGGGAAGAGTCTCGTGCCCTGGATTCTTCTTTGCTATGCTCCTCAGATTAACAATCTTATAGCAATGCCCCTTCGAAGGGGAATGGATATAGATTAAGGAGGATTTTGGTGGAGGTACAAGAGTTGGCGGAGATTCTCACGGCATCCGAAAAAACGGTTTCGGTCGCCGAGGCCTGCACTTGCGGCCTGGTGGGCTACATGCTGGGCACTGTGCCCGGCAGCTCGCGATACTTTCCGGGCGGCGTGGTTGCTTACACCGGGGGCCTCAAGGAGAAAGTCCTAGGAGTGCCCGACGACATAGCCCCGACCCATGGGACCGTGAGCCGAGAGATGGCTATGGCTATGGCCAGGGGTGTACGCCAATTGACCGGTACCGACTACGCCGTTTCCACCACTGGGGTCACCGGCCCCGCAGCCGGGCGGGCCGGACTGCCCATCGGTACCTTTTGGATCGGACTCTCGGTGAAGGGTGGTGAAGACACCGCCGTCGAAGTACGCTTGGACGGCGACCGCGACTCAACCAAAAGGGGCGCGGCCCAAGCTGCCATTGACCTGCTGGGTTCGCATCTGAAGGGCGCGTGAGCAAGATATTTTCGATTTGATTCGCCTGTCTCCTCTCTTGAGGGATAGGGTGAGTACGAGGGTGAACTCCCTGCTAGGGCAGTCAGTGTGTACTGGGACTGGGGAAGTCACCCTACCCTGGCTCTAACGTCTGCTGTGTCTCGCAATTCTTGGCAATCTCTTGCCAGTCGTACTCCATGGGCACCATCTGCACTTTGCGCCACGTTTCTGACTGGTCGTGGTAGTGGTGGCTACCGGGGTGGCCAGAGCTGCCCAGCGGTACTACCCAAAGCGAGTTATTCCAGTCGGCCACATCGTAGGCGTACCGAGCCACCGACAGACTGGTGACGACTGCGGGGCTGGCTGGCGAGTAACCGCCCTGCAATGGGGTATCGCCGTCGCCGCTGGTCGCAATGGCCGGCGGGTCCAGTAATTCCGCCAGTTCCGGATAGGCGGGCGTCAGCGTGTGCTGCGGCCTCGCTTGATGAATGCGCTCCCACTGCCATTGGTCTGGGTCGTCTCCTAGCCGCTTTTTCAATGTTGCTACCCCGTTAGCCAATGCTCGGGATAGCGCGGCAGGCCAGGTTTCTCCTTCCGGTAGCAACGACCGGTCGTTCGCTTCCATCATTGTTACGATTCGGGCCTTCAAACGGTTCCCGAATGATCCGAGCCCACGGTCTGCGGGATGCCAGGCATTTTCAGCCAGGTCTGGGGGTAAGACATGGCTGAAAATCTCCTTGAGCAAGGCATCTCGCATGGTGCTGTAAATTGTCGGCTCCACTGCACCGGCGTCCATTTGCCCGTTCCAGGCTAGCAGGCGTTCTTTGGCGTCCTCCGAAAGTGCGTCCGCTGGTTCCACTTGTTTCAGCACCTCTAGATAGGTCAGCGCTGGGGCCGATAACTTATAGGCGTGCACTTTGGCCATGTCGGCGGCTGTCGGGCTGCGCAGCGCTTTAAGCCCTTGGGTTACGCCCTTTACTCTAAACTCGGGTGTGAAATCGATGGCAATGTAGTGCGGGTAGTTGTTTCCTACCGGCCGATTGTTGGCCGTGGCGATATAGCCCTCCGGAGGATTGATCGACCGGGGCAACTCCTCGAACGGAATATCGCCGGCCCACTCGTACTCTCCGGTCCATCCCGCCACGGGCAGCCAGCCCGCCGCCGTGGGACGTATGGGGATGCGGCCCCGGCATTGGTAACCGAAGTTGCCGTCAATGTCGGCCATTAAAAAATTGTTGCAGGGATCGACCCATTCCCGTTGGGATTCGACCAACTCTTCGACATCCTTGGATCGTAGCATCTGCCACAGTATGTCGGGCCAAGCCGACCCCTTCTCAGTGGCGGTGTACTTGAGGGCCATCGCCGTGCCTTGGGCTGGGTCTCCTGAAATCACCGGACCATGGCGGGTCACCACTACGTCAATCGTCTCGTCCTGGCCACCATTCACCCTGATTGTCTCTTTGCGGGTCTCCGCTTTCAGCCATTGGTCTTTAAACAGGTAACGGGATTTGTCTCCTTCTTTGAACCTTTCAATATAAAGGTCTTGGTAGTCGGCAGCTGTGTGCGTAACGCACCACGAGACCCGTTGGTTGTGTCCGAAGTGAGGGAACCCCGGCAGTCCGGGGAACGACAGCCCAACGACATCGAACTCGGGGCAGGCAAGCTGATTTTGGTAGTAGTTGTTGGGGGTGTCCAGGGCCCGGTGGGAATCGCCTGCCATTATGGGTTTGCCGGTCGCGGTGCCGTCTCCGCCCAACACCCAGCTATTGCTGCCCATATCCATCTCGTTCAGATAATTGAGCGCCGCAGCACTCTCGGACAGATCCTTCAGACCTTCGTCTAACGGACCGGAGGATACCGACCCCGGCGGCAGGATCATCAGATGGCCAGGCTCGTACCCCGGGAACAGTTTACCGGCACGTTGGGGCCCCAGTTCTCGGACCATCCTGGCGCGCCAGACTTTGGACTCGAATACTCCCATCAGGATGTGGCGAATTTTGTAGACGATTAGTCCGTCCCAAGAACTCCATGGCTCGTGCTTTATACCGGCTATCCTGTACTCGGCGGGCAGCGGACTCGGGCCGTCGATGAAGGCGTTTACGCCCGCAGCGTAGGCGTCGAAGATCTCGCGGGTATGGTCGCTCGAAGCTTCGTAGTCTGCCTTGGAGCTCCTGGCTAGTTGAAAACGGCGCACTTGCTTGTCTTGCTCCACGGCCTGTCCGCCGACCACCTCAGCCCAGCGGCCGCTGCCACGGAGACGGTCGAATTCCATATGCCATAGCCGGTCTTGGGCAGTCACGAAACCTTGGGCAAAGAAGGCGTCCAACTCGTTTTCGGCCTGAATGTGTGGAATCCCCCAACGGTCTCTGTAAACTGCAACCTGAGATTTCAGCCCCTTGATTTGGACTCGACCAGAGAGGTTGGGTATGGCAGCCTTCAGGTCACTTTTGGTCAACATCTTGTTACCCTGCGAAATCGGATGGGTATGGAGGCTTAAATCACCTAGATAATAATAATACAGGATAGGCGCGATTGCTGGGGATTGACTGCTTGCTAGGCCCGGTCTAACATCCCTCTCACCAAGGCCCAAGCCACATAGCACGTGCCCCCGAGGTCCCCTCATGCAGATCACCCAGCGAGTCTACAGCACCCATATACAGGAAGACCCAGGTGCCTTCGGGGTAATGCACCCTGGCGGCACCCAAATTTATTTCGTAGGCGACCCAGCCGGCCGGATGGTGGTAATCGACTCCGGAGAGCCGTACCGTTTCTGGACCAAGCAAATCCTAGACTACCACAAAGAGTTAGGCAGCCCAGCGATCGATGCAATCCTGGTCACCCACGGGCACGGCGACCACATCGGAGGCCTAGACCGGTTACAGGCGGAGTTCGGATGTGTTGTTCGCTGCCACTCCAAACTCGAGCCCAGGTTGAGCCATCAACTGGGCCCTGGAATTGTATCTAAACTGCGGTCTCGAGAGATTGTCAAAACTGGTGGTGGGGCGAGCGTTCGCGCCTACTATACTCCAGGCCACGAGGACGACCACGTTGCTTATTATCTGTCTGGTGAACGCGTGGTGTTCAGCGGAGACACGATACTGGGAAATTCTTCGTCCAGCGTCCGCAACCTTAAACAGTACATGAACTCGTTGGTAGTACTGGCCCGCCTCAAGCCACGAATTCTTTGCCCCGGCCACGGACAGACCATAACCGATGGGTTGGCCCGAGTTCGGTGGTACATTGACCACCGAACTCAACGTGAGGAGCAGGTGCTGGCGGCTCTGGCAGTCGGCGCGAAGTCGGTGGAAGATGTGATGGACGCGGTGTACTCGCAAAACCTGCGGCGAAACCTTCGTGGCGCGGCGGCCCGCAATGTGCGCACCCACCTGAATAAACTCATTGAGGAGGGCCGCGTCTGTGAATCTAGCTCCACCTTCTCCCTCTTCGGCGGTCCGGCCTGACGGGCAGTGAAGGCGGCCAGCGGATGCACTTTCGAAATGGCAGCGGCGGTACGAGCACTGCTCTGGGTTGCGGTGGTCTGTTGGCATTGCTGGGACTGGTTCTTATCTCGCCGGTGGGCGAGTGGCTGATCAAGGCGCTGGGATGGGTGCTTCTAGTTGCGGGGATTATCGTGGTGCTCTCGTCAATCTATTACTGGATCACCAGCGCAAGGGGTTGATCGGGGGCCCCTACGCGGATTTCATGCTCCTTTGACCGGCCGACGTCACGGCGCAGATGTTGCCTACTCTGGGAATGTACCGCTACGTTCCAGCAGTTCGATGCGCACGTCGCCGGGAGCCCGGATGAACGCTATTTTCAGACCCGGTCGGATTTGATTGGGCTCCATACAGAACTCGGCGCCCTTGGCCTTCAGGTCGGCCGCGGCCTCCTCGAGACTATCGACCCGTAGTCCGAAATGGTCCAGGCCCACGTACGGCTCTCTTGGACCGTCTGGGACCTCTGGGCCCGACGGGAGTAGGAATAACATCAGGCCGTTCAGGTCTAGGTCGATGCGCGATTCGCCGTCAGACTGCACCGATTCGATAATCTTGGCCCCGAACATATCTTCAAAGTATTGGGCCGTCGTCATGGGTTCCCTACTTCGTATGTGTATATGGTCGTAGCTATAACTAACCATTTGATCTCCTAGCTGTTTTGCTTGTTCAGTGCGGCCCGTCTATCGGGCCAGACCAAAAGCGATGGACTTGGCTTCGTTGTCATCCGAAGCGCCCAGACGTTCTGACAGCTTTACCACCAACTGGGCCAGGGATGTTTCGCCCCAGAACCATTGGTGCAACTCCGTCTCGCTGTGCCCTGGACGCTGCTCCGTCCGAGCTTCATAGCAAAAGGCCTTTAGGTCATCCACACAGTAACGTATGAACTGGGGCACCGAGACTTCAGGCGGACGTTCCGGCACGTCGGCGTCTTCCCCAGCCGCGTAACATTCCAGGAAGCGGACCATGCTCCTAAACCGGCGCTGCGGAATGCCGCTCAGGCCTATGGCGGTACGACCGTTGTGAGCTTCCACTCGGCGTTCGTAATAGGCCCGAAGCGCCGTGAGTTCGTCGGCCGGGCTAAGACTTTTGGCACTTGAAGTAGCCGAGAACTTGGTAGGTATAGCGGACGCTTGGACTAGAATTTCCGGCACTGTGGCGTCGGCCAATTCTTCCAGTACCGGGCCATTATCCCGCTCCAGAAGTCCCAGCGCTGCAC
>CAZYBD010000041.1:0-5193 GCA_964645515.1 uncultured Dehalococcoidia bacterium
AGGAGTCGGTGTCAGTCGGAGGGCAGGGGGAAATGCGTGCAGTGGTAATAACCGAACCGGGCGGACCCGAAGTGTTGCAGGTGAGAGAGGTTCCCGACCCTGTGCCTGGCCCGGACGACGTTTTGGTGGAAATTAAAGCCACCGCATTGATCCGGGCCGATACCTTGCAGCGAAAAGGCGGCTACCCTGCGCCGCCCGGCAGTCCGGACGACATCCCAGGCTTGGAGTTCTCGGGTGTCGTGTTGAAGGCCGGTGAGCGTGTGACTTCGCCAGTTCAAGGCGACAGGGTCTGCGGGCTTCTGGGAGGAGGCGGCTACGCGACCCGCGTTGTCACACATCACAGGTTGACCATGCCCATTCCCGACTCCATCGACTTCATTCAAGCTGCCGGAGTGCCCGAAGCGTTTTTTACTGCATATGATGCTCTGTTCAATCATTGTGGTCTCGAGATGGGTGAGAAAGTGCTTATCCACGCGGTCGGAAGCGGGGTCGGCACTGCTGCGGTACAGATGGCCCACCACGCCGGAGCCTTTGTGTTTGGTACCGCCGGGTCGGCGGACAAGCTGGCCAAGGCCGCCGAATTGGGCTTGGATGTAGGTGTCAACTACCGACAGCAGGACTTTAGCACGGTGATCGCTGAGCGGACCGGTTCAGCCGGCGTGGACGCGTTTTTGGACGTGGTAGGCGGTTAATACTGGGGCCGCAACGTAGCTTCACTGGCTATCCACGGCCGGATGGTGCTGGTGGGCACCTTGGGAGGGGGGAACGTAAGCGTTAACCTGGGAGCGTTGATGGGCAAGCGGCTGCGTGTTCATGGTACCGTGTTGCGGGCGCGGCCAGTCGAAGAGAAAATAGCTCTCACCAACCAGATTAAAAAGCACGTGTTGCCCTTGATAGCCTCTGGGAGTATAAAGCCGTTGGTGGACCGCACGTTCCCGATGGCCGAAGCTGCCGAGTCCCACCGCTACATGGAGTCCAACGCCAACTTCGGTAAGATCGTGCTCATTACGGACTAGAGTGGCAACCAGGGTAAAACTAGATGGCCCTAAGCGCAGAAGTGCCAAACCACTGATCGATCCCGCCAAACTGGGTGATCATCTGTAAGTCATTGGCAATGCTGGGTTTCAGTCCGGTGTCCCGAGACGTGTGCTCTAGGGCAAGCGTCCGAGTATACTCGAGGGCCCCAAAAATTTCGATGCAACCTGTGCCACCACCCTCCGGTAGCCGGAGATCAATAAACTGGTGATCGACAACAGGGTGATAGGGAACCGCCGCAAACTGGAATCTGTGGTTACTGATGTCCGTTGAATGGAAGAGTTGGGAGCGTCCCATTGAGGATTTTAGGAAACCGTCAAGGACTTACGAAAGCAGTTCACATTTATGGTCGCGTCTGGTTGCTACTGGTTCTGTAAGTGGTCTCAGAAGAAGAGCCGAGCTATGACGGCTGAATTGCGTTGACCCCCATTCAACGCTAGGATAGACCCAATTCACTATAGGCAATTTAAATGATTAGAGGAATATCATGCCGCTACACCCGCAAGCACAAGCAGTGATTGACCAAGCCAATGCGCTGGGCTACCCGCCGTCCTACACAGTTTCCGCCCAAGAGGCGCGGGCCAACGCCAAGGCCCGCCCGAGAGCGCCCGGCCCAGAGGTAGCCAAGGTGGAGGACCTCAACATCCCAGGTCCAGGCGGCGATATCCCAGTGCGCATCTATACTCCCCATGGAGCGGGCCCGTTCCCGATACTGGCCTGGTATCACGGCGGCGGCTGGGTGGTCGGCGACCTGGAATCCGCTGATGCCTCGGCCCGTCATTTGTGCCTCGGCGCTGAATGTGTCGTCGTTTCAGTGGGCTATCGATTGGCACCGGAGACCAAATTCCCTGGCGCCTCGGACGACTGCTACGCAGCCACGGTGTGGGCCGCCGACAACGCTGGTTCGATCAATGGCGATGCTTCTCGTTTGGCAGTGGGTGGAGACAGTGCTGGCGGGAACCTGGCTGCCGCGGTCTCGCTGATGGCCGCGGACCGCAAGGGGCCTTCCATTGCCATGCAGCTTCTGGTATATCCTGTGACCGACCGGAATTTCGATACTGCTTCATATTCTGACAACTCCGAAGGCTACAGCCTGGAACGCGAAACCATGAGGTGGTACTGGGACCACTACCTGGTCAGCGATGCCGACGCGGGCAACCCCTACGCCGCCCCTCAGCAGGCCAGAAACCTGACCGGGCAGCCACCTGCGTTAGTGATTACCGCAGAATTCGACCCGCTGCGCGACGAAGGCGAGGCGTACGGTAGGCGATTGCAGGAAGCGGGGGTCGAAACGACCATCTCTCGCTATGACGGGATGATCCACGGTTTCTTCGCCACCATCGGAGCTGTGGACAAATCGGCCGAGGTGATGGCGGAGTCCAGCACTGCCTTAAAATCCGCCTTCGTCAGTGCAGCCGTCCCAGGTTCCGCCAATTAGGGGGCTAACGACCTTCCGCTGAAACAACGATCGAGCCCCCTTTTTAATAGGGTGTCTGAGAGACTACCATCTCCCAATCTTCAGCTCCACCAGGCCAGGAGACCTATGGCTACAACCCATCCTGTAAAAATCACCATGTGGTACGACTATACTTGACCCTATTGTTACATCGGCCTGGGCAGGCTCGACATACTTGCCAAAGAACTCAGCTTTTCGCTGGACCGCCGTCCCTTCTTGTTGGCTCCGGATAGGCCGGCTGACGGCCAACTGAGGGCGATACGTGACGGCGAAACGGAAACTGATGTCACGCCGGAAATGCAAGAACGCGCTCGTGGCGTTGGCCTCCGAATACGACGCCCCCATTGGTCTCCAAACACGATATTGACCCATGAGGCCACCGCCTACGCCAAAGAACAAGGCCGGGATGACGAGTTCCACCACACCGCGGCGTGGGCCCATTGGCAGCGTGGTGTAGACCTGGGGAAAATGGAAGTCCTGCGTGAACTGGCAGAGACCAGCGGACTGAATTGGTCGAAGCTGGGGACCCTCTTGGAATCCGGCCACTACCGTCGGCGGGTTATACAAGAAACGGAAAAGGCAAGGGCGCGTGGCGTCGGAGGCACCCCAACGTACCTGATCGCTGGGGAGCTTCACGGCGGGGATATCAGCTTGGACGAGTTGCGCTTGTCCATACAGGCGGCTTCCTAAGGACCTTGCACTGCCCCCTCGTCCGTGAGGCGGTGCAAGGCCTCAACTCCATAGCGTGTCTTCGTCGCTCTCCTTGCCGCAGGTCCAGATGGGACCGACGGTGTGAATTACCCAACTGGCCGGCGGGTTGTGCCTCAGGTGCTCTTAATATCTGCGATGGCGAATCTAGCCTACTTCCGCCAATCCTAGACCCGCTGCACAGTGAATCGCCCCGTTCATACCGCTGCCATCCAATCGAGAGTTGTTGGCGATATTGACCGTAGCGTCGATGTTCAAGGTTGAGATGTAGACGTCGGCTGCGCTCACGGAGCGCCGGTCATGCCAGCTGCCAGTCAACATTCTGCAATTATCCACGATAAGGGCTACGGGAATGTATCTCTTGAGGCCCTCGGTCTCCGGAGACCCTGTTCGAGAGCGCCGATGTTGGCTCTTGATGGTTTGAAGCGTTCGTAGTAGATTTGTGGCGGTGAACTGGGAGTCTCCAAACCATCGATTGTTGCGGGGTGCCGTCCATGATGACCAAGACGTCAGCAAGCCCCTAAGTCCCGCAGTTCACTCTCACAGTAAGTCGTCTAATCGGAGGTCTAACAATGAAAGCAGTGGTCTACAAGGAGCCGTTTTCGGTGGCTGTGGAAAATGTTCCGGACCCTTCCATCCAACATCCGAACGACGTCATTGTCAAAATCACTTCTTCCTGCATCTGCGGGTCGGACCTGCATATGTATGAGGGTCGTACCGCTGCCCAGTCGGGCATCGTTTTCGGCCACGAGAACATGGGCGTAATCCAGGAGGTGGGTCCGGCGGTAAAGACCCTGAAGGTCGGTGACAGGGTGGTGATGCCGTTCAACGTAGCCTGCGGGTTCTGCAAAAACTGCCAAGGTGGCTTCACAGGCTTTTGCACCACCGTGAATCCCGGGTTTGCTGGAGGTGCCTATGGGTACGTTGCTATGGGGCCCTGGGTAGGCGGTCAAGCCGAATACCTACAGGTCCCGTATGCGGACTTCAACTGTTTGCCGTTGCCAGCGGGTACGGAATGGGAGGCTGACTTCTCTTTACTAGCCGACATTTTCCCCACCGGCTACCACGGGGCGGCTCTGGCTGATGTCAGACCAGGGGAGAGCGTGGCGGTGTTTGGGGCCGGTCCTGTGGGCATCATGGCCGCCTACAGTAGTCTGATCCGCGGCGCAGCGGAAGTATATGTCATCGATCATGTTCATGAGCGACTAGACAAGGCTCAAGAGATAGGGGGGATACCGATCAATTTCGATTCGGGCGACCCGGTTATCCAGATTAAGGACCGTCGCGGTGGCAGTGGCGTCGACAAAGGCATCGACGCAGTGGGCTACCAGGCGGCTGCTGCCGGGTCGTCGTCAGCGGGCGGTGAGCAGGAAGAAATCCCAAATATAGTGCTCAACCAGATAATAGACGTGGTGAACCCCACTGGGGCGCTTGGTATTCCAGGTCTCTACGTCCCAACTGATCCCGGGGGAGTGGACGAGGGTGCCAAACGCGGTGCCTTGTCTATAAACTTCGGCCGCCTGTTCGAGAAGGGGCTCCGCCTGGGCACCGGCCAGTGCAACGTCAAGCAGTACAATGCCTACCTGCGTGACCTGATCATCGCGGGTAGAGCCAGGCCCAGTTTTGTGGTGTCCCACCAGGTGCCGTTGGACGACGCCCCAGATGCTTACGACAAATTCGACAAGCGGATCGACGGATATACCAAAGTTATTCTTAACCCTTAAAGCGGGACTGCTTTAACAATCAGGTGACGGAGGCCCTGCTATGAAAATCGGCAGCGGTGCCAACACTTACGAGTGGCAAGAGCACTGGGCACAGATTCCGGATAGTTCTAGCGCCCGAGCCGGTTGGGCCCATCATGGCGTGGTGGTGACTGAGTCCGGAGAGGTGGTGACCTATCATCCCGGTGAGCCGATCTTGATGATTTTCGATCCTCAGTGTGAACTGGTGCGTTCTTGTCCCGTTGCTTTCTCTGATGCCCACGGATTGACTCT
>CAZYBD010000042.1:0-12396 GCA_964645515.1 uncultured Dehalococcoidia bacterium
GGTGTTCTAAGACCACATCCATATCGGTCTGCGGCTTGAGCAGTACGCCCTGCCCGGAGTACCGCTTCCGTTGGGAGCGCAGCTGTATTTGCTGAGGTGACTCCTCGCCACTCACGGACAGCACTTTTCGGCCGGCCCTAGCAACCGATTGGGCGACCTGCAATAACAGAGTGGACTTACCCACACCTGGTTCGCCGGCCAATAGCACCACCGAACCTCCTACCACACCTCCACCCAAGACCCGGTTCAATTCCTGGGAGGGCAACGCGTCCCGAGCTTGGGAGTCTCCCGAAAGCTCTGAGAGCTGAACAATTCCGGAATTTTCATGGGCGAGCCAAGCTGGTTTGGAAGATCTTCGTGAGAGGGACGGGGCTACGACCTTTTCTACTAGAGGAAGAACGGATCCGCAGGCTGGGCTGGGGCAGAACCCCATCCACTTGGCGCTCTCGTTGCCGCAGACTGAGCACGCAAAAACCGCTCGTCGTCCTTCCTTCGCTTTCGGCACGAAAACCCCTCCCAGGCGCCTGTTTGGCGTCACCCTCAACTTATCCTTCCACCTTAAGAGAGAAGGTGCTGTGGCTGGGATTATAACAACAGAAGGCCCCACAGTCGTGGGGCCATCGTCATTGGTGCCGTCGGATTCTAAGTGCTAGTTGGCGGGCGCCGGCTCTTCCGCAGGGGTTTCTTCTGCAGGTTCTTTAGGTCGGGCTTTCCGCGACTTCGGCTTGGGTTTCGCTGCGCCTATCTTAGCGCCGATTTTAATAATCCCGTCATCCAATTCGACCACTGCAACGTCGCCGGAAGAGAGCCGTCCGCTGAGGATTTCATCAGACAGACGGTCTTCAATCTCGTTCTGGATCAGCCGGCGCAGAGGACGGGCTCCCAGCACCGGGTCGAAACCTTTCTCACCGAGCCACACCTTGGCGTCCTCGGTCAGCTCCAAGTCCACTTCCTTCTCGCTCAGCTCGTCACGCACCTGATCCATCATCAGGTCGACGATGGCCAAAATCTCGTTCTGGGTCAACTGATGGAAAACAACAGTCGAGTCGATCCGGTTCAGGAACTCGGGACGGAAGAACCGCTTGACCTCCTCCATCACTTTGTCCTTCATACGTTCGTAAGCGCTTTCGTCGGTCTGGGCAACTTCGGACTTGACCGAGAACCCCATTGAGGTCTCCCGTTTGATCAGGTCAGATCCCAAGTTGCTGGTCATGACTATGATTGAGTTTCTGAAGTCGACTCTTCGACCGCGGGCGTCAGTGAGTTGGCCGGCGGCGAATATCTGCAACAGGATGTTGAAGACCTCGGGGTGAGCTTTTTCTATCTCATCCAGCAACACCGCGCAGTAGTTCTTACGGCGGACACCTTCGGTTAGCTGCCCTCCCTCGTCGTAGCCGACGTAGCCTGGAGGGGCACCGATAAGCCTGGCCACGGTGTGACGTTCTTGGAACTCCGACATGTCCAACCGAATCATGTTGTCTTCATGACCGAACATAAACTCGGCCAACGCCCGCACCAATTCGGTCTTGCCGACCCCTGTGGGGCCGAGGAACATGAACACCCCGATGGGACGGCGCGGGTCTTTGAGGCCGGCCCTAGCGCGGCGAACTGACTTGGAGATGTTAATGATGGCCTCGTCCTGGCCTATAATACGCTTGTGCAGGTCTTCTTCCATCTGGAGAAGACGTTCGGTCTCTTCCTTGGCTAGCCGAGTGACCGGGATGCCGGTCCACATACTAACCACTTCGGCAATGTCTTCTTCTGTGACGACCTGGCGCTGCTTGCCTTGGCCCTCTTGCCACTCTTTTTCCAGCGTGTCCAGGTTTTCGTTCTGACGCAGTTCTCGGTCCCGCAGCTCCGCGGCAGCCTCGTATTGCTGGGAAGCGATGGCCTCGTCCTTTTCCTTGCGGACGGCCTCAAGTACCTGCATGGCGTCTTTCACAGATGCAGGCGTGACGCTGCCTCGAAGCCTGACCCTGGAACCGGCCTCGTCAATCAGGTCAATAGCCTTGTCCGGTAGGAACCGGTCGGGGATAAAACGCGCCGCTAAAGTGGCGGCACTACGAATGGCTTCGTCGGTAATATCCACCCGGTGGTGGTCTTCGTACCGGCCTTTCACGCCCATCAGGATTTGAACCGTGTCATCGTGATTGGGTTCCTCGACTCGTACCGGTTGCAACCGGCGTTCCAAAGCGGGATCCCGCTCCACGTACTTCCGGTAGTCGTCCAACGTGGTGGCGCCGATGCACTGCAACTCGCCTCGGGCAAGCGACGGCTTCAGGATATTGGAGGCATCCACCGCGCCTTCAGCAGCGCCGGCGCCCACGATGGTGTGGATTTCATCGATGAATAAGACGCAGTTTCCCGAGGACTTGATTTCCTCGATGACTTTCTTCAGACGCTCTTCGAACTCTCCTCGGTACTTCGTGCCTGCCACTAGAGCGCCCATGTCCAGCGTGACTAGCCGCTTGCCCTGCAGCGTGTCAGGTACGTCGCCTTTGCCGATTTGTTGGGCCAGCGCTTCAACAATGGCGGTCTTGCCGACGCCTGGCTCACCAACCAGGACGGGGTTGTTCTTGGTGCGGCGGCTCAGTATCTGCACCACTCGTTGAATTTCTTGCTCCCGGCCGATAACAGGATCCAGTTTTTCGGACTTGGCTGCGACCGTTAGGTCGATACCCAACTGATCGAGCGTGGGGGTTCTGGTACTAGTGCGGGACCCTTGGGTCCCCGTGCCAGAGGTGTGACTGAGAATGCGGTGAGTTTCCGCGCGGACTTTGTCTAGGGTGACGCCAAGACTTTCCAACACCCCTGCGGCCACTCCTTCGCCTTCACGGAGTAGGCCAATGAGAAGATGCTCCGTCCCGATGTAGGTGTGGTTCATGCGGCGTGCTTCGTCCACGGCTAACTCAACAACCTTTTTAGCCCGGGGTGTGAGGCCTATTTCACCTTGTGCCGGCTTTTCGCCGCGTCCGATGATAAACTCCACTGCCGACCGGACTTTGGTGAGGTCCACGGAGAGGCTGGACAGCACCCGAGCCGCCACGCCTTCCGTTTCCCGCACCAGACCAAGCAAGATGTGCTCGGTGCCGATGTAGTTGTGGTTGAACCGTTGGGCCTCCTCCTGGGCCAGGGAGAGGACCCGCCGCGCCCGTTCGGAGAACTTCTCGAATCTACTGCTCATGTTTTCGCTCCTGGTCTGGGAAAATGTTGACCCTAAAACCAACCAAAGGGGGGATCGGAGAAGAGTTGCAGTAGCTATCTGGCTGCACACCGACTCCCAAATGGGATTCTCACGCACTACGCCCATTCGGGGTCAGGCCGTTGGTCCCAGTGATTCAGGGGCCCGCCGGAACTTGATTTGCCGATTATATTGGACGCCTAATACAGTGTAAAGGCGCCTTTCGACCCGTAACAGGTCGCTTAAGGCTAGCAATCAGCGATGCCGCTATTCCTGGTAACCAAGGCTGGGACGCCTGCTGGGAGTGTACTTAGACTTTGGAAGTGCTGTCGCCCCGTAGTGGGGACGAGCATCTGGGACGCTAACAAATACCCCCTGGCGGTGACCTATTTTCCCACCCCGTCTCCAGGGCAGTATCGTCGGCGCTGAGGCGTTTCACTTCCGTGTTCGGGATGGGAACGGGTGGGGCAGCCTCGCTCAAACCACCAGGAAGTATTTTAGCTTCGATAGTATGCACCAATTTTCACAACCCCGCAAGGCCCGCGCCGTTGGTGATAGTGGAATTGTAGACGGTTTGTGCTCCTAGGACACTCGCGCAATCACCATTCATAGGGCCCAGGCTGGGCATGGAACGGCGGTCGCCTCTGATACCGTGGCCCACTGTTGCCATAGTAGTCGCCCTCCATACCAGATTACGTTGACTTTCTGCTGAAATTGCTGATTAAATCAACCCAATAATATGATCTTCATGGAGGGGGGTAAAGGATGGGGAGAAGGCTCTTCAAGGAACTCGAACGGTCCTACGGTTTCGATGAGGTCGCGATAGTCCCCGGCCAAGTCACTATCAACCCGGATTTGACATCTACCAAGATGGCCATCCGTGACTTGGAGTTCGAAATTCCGATCATGGCATCTGCCATGGATGGCTCAGTGTCGCCCAGCTTTGCCGGTCAAATGCACAACATGGGTGGGCTTGGCGTGATGAACGCGGAAGGACTTTATTCGCGTTATGAAGATCCCTATTCCGTGTTGGAAAGTATCATCTCCACACCT
Source organism: uncultured Dehalococcoidia bacterium (assembly GCA_964645515.1). GTDB lineage: Bacteria > Chloroflexota > Dehalococcoidia > Lucifugimonadales > UBA3495 > VXOI01. The sequence goes on from CAZYBD010000042.1 coordinate 4,235, forward strand.
CAAGCCGAGGTGACCGAATACCTGCAACAAGTCTATTCTGAACCGATCAGGGAAGATCTATTGGGTGCGCGGGTTGGGGAGATCAAAAAGTCCGGTTCCACCTGCGCCGTTTCTTTCACTCCTCAAAACACCAAGCGGATGTCGCCGGTCGCGGTGGAGGCAGGTGCCGACATCGTGGTCGTCCAGTCCACGGTCACCACGGCGCGCCACATGTCAAACAGCTACAGGGGCTTGATTCTCTCTGAACTGATCAGCTCTCTCAAAGTGCCCATTGTTGTCGGCAACTGCGTTACCTACGATGTGGCGCTGGAACTCATGGAGACCGGTATCGATGGCCTACTGGTAGGGGTTGGGCCGGGCGCCGCCTGTACTACACGTGAAGTCGTGGGCGTGGGCGTGCCACAGGTGACGGCGACGTTGGAGTGTGCCGCCGCGCGGGAAGATTACTTCCAAAAGACCGGCCGTTATGTATCGGTAATCACCGACGGTGGGATCCGCACCGGGGGTGATATCTGCAAGGCCATTGTCAGCGGGGCTGACGGTGTGATGCTGGGGACCCCCTTCGCCCAAGCTGAGGAGGCGCCGGGCCGCGGCTTCAACTGGGGGATGGCCAACCCGCATCCTGAGTTGCCTCGCGGCACCAGGATCAGCGTCGGGACCAAAGGCAGCCTGAAACAAATACTTTATGGGCCTACTTCCAAGACGGACGGCACCCAGAATTTCGTGGGCGCTCTCAAAGTGGCTATGGGCATGTGCGGCGCCTACACGATTCCGGACTTGCACAAGGCCGAGATGGTGGTGGCGCCGGCCATTAAGACCGAAGGAAAGTTTTTCCAACTGAGCGCCTAACAGTTCGGTTTGGTTCTAAAGATGATCTACACATCGGGGCGGGGATTAACCTCGACCGTAGGTGTATATCCCGCGGTGTCTGTACAATATGCGACCGGCAATCAACAGGAGGACTTTGCTATGCTGGAGAGCACAGGAATGGTCGAGATACTGGATCCCAGCGCCGAAGACGTTCCGGAGGAGTTGGGACTGAGCGCGGTCGTTCCGGACCTCCGTGGCAGAGTGGTGGGGCTTTTGGATAACCGCAAGTACCATGCCGACACTTTCTTGACGGAACTGAAGGATGTCCTAGTTAACGACTACGGCGCTGAGCGGGTGGTCTACGCTACCAAGTTCAGTCACGGCGCCGCCTGCGCCACGGAGACCTTGGACTTCCTGGTCGAGGAGTGTGACGCGGTCATACACGCGATCGCTGATTGAGGATCCTGCACGGCGTAGGGTCTCCACGATACTGTGATTACCGATTCCAAGGGTACACCGTCCGTCAGCGTCATTACTAGCTCCTTCACTAAGGCAGCCGAGGCTAGGGCGACCTCATTGGGGATGCCTGGGGTGCGGATCGTTACCCTTCCCAGTCCACTGACTGTCCGTAGCGTCCAGGAGGTGCAACAGATGGCTCGCGACCATGCGCCGGAAATTGTGGACCTGCTCACTGGCTAGTAACACCGGGTGCGAGCAGGGCACCGGCTCGCACAGTCCCCTCCGCCTATATATCGGAGCAGGTCGGAATCCATTGCCCCGTGCCTTTGTGAACCGGAATAGGTCTTAAAGGAAAATTTCGACATGGCGACGAGTACACCTCCTCTCACTTCCCGGAGAGTCCAGGTCGCAGATTCCTACCAGGCGTTACAGGACTATTGCTGGCAACTAGGCTGGACAGACGGATTGCCGGTGGTCCCGGCAACTGAGGCTGCGGTCCGCGAAATGCTGTTGGCCTACGGTCAGGATCCGGCCACCTCCTTTGGATTGATGCAGCCGCGAAACGCCAAAGTCACACTAGAAAAACTGGCGATAAATTCCGTGATGGCGGGCTGCCTCCCGGAGCATTTCCCGGTTGTCGTAGCTGCTGTGAAGGCAGCGCTGCGAGAAGAGTTCAACCTGGCGGGCCAGGCTGCGACCACCGGCGGTGCGGCCCAAGTCGTGATAATCAACGGCCCTGTTGCTCGGGCGTTGGGAATAAACGGTGACGCCGCCTGTTTCGGTCCCGGCTTCAGGGCCAATGCTGTCATTGGGAGGGCTCTGCGGCTGGCCGTCCGTAACCTGGGCGGACTGGTCCCCGGCGAGATGGACAAGGCCACCCAGGCCACGCCGGGCCGCTACAGCTACTGTTTTTCCGAAAATGAGGAGAGGAGCCCCTGGGAACCGCGGCACCTTGAATTGGGATACCCGGCGTCCGCCAGTACCGTGACGGTCGTGGGAGTTAGAGGAGTCTACCCTGTAATGGAGACAACCGTTGCTACCGGTACAGAGGTCATGGCGACCGTCGTCGGCACAATGAAAGCGGTTGGGGTCCCCAACTACTATCAACTGGGCACGCGGTCCCATATTGTGCTGGTCCTCTGTCCTGAGCATGCTGCAGACATCGCTAGCTCCGGACTGTCGAAAGCTGACGTCCGAGAATACATCTACCAGAACGCCAGGATGCCCTTGGTCCAGTTGAAGGATCTGGGTCATTACGGTAACCGCACTTGGCCGGTGTGGATAGACGAGACCGATCCCGACACCTTGGTTCCGATTGTTAGTGCTGCCGATGACATAGTGGTGTTGGTTGCCGGAGGTGACGGGCGCCACTCGGCCTGGTTTTCGGGCTGGGGAGTGACCAGACTGGTTACCGAAGAAATCACCGGAGTGGTCGGCTAGAAGATTAGCTGGTAGCAATCCGGTGGAGTCTACCACCACGGCAGACATCGACGGCCTTACCCAAATTCCCACTGGGCCGAAACTTGAGTCCCAGTGGGTTTATCTACACTATTGCTGTTTTTCATTTGCCCAATGACGGTTGCCAAAACCGAAATTCGCTGAATTGCATGACAATGGGCGTGAATACTCATTGGACATCACCAGCGCAGTACGGATACGCAACGAGAGGCACCCAGACGAATTGCGCCCACTGGGAGTGCATTGACGGGCCGTAGCACCAGGAGGAATAGTGACGAATTCGGTGCAAATGATGAATAATGATCAATGATTATGGTTATTGCAGGAATCGTTTACAGATCTGATTGAGGTGTTTATTGACGATACCAGGCGGCCGGTGCTAAAATACCGGTAGCAATTAGAGGTCAATTAGTAATGGCTCAACGAACGACTATCGCACCGGTATCAGAACTCGAAACCACTCCGATGGTTTGTCAACACCACTGGGTCATTCAGTCTGCTGATGGTCCCTTCAGCAACGGCTCATGTCAGGCTTGCGGCGAAACCCGTGAATTCAAGAACTACGTGGAGTCTGCGACGTGGGGAGATTCTAGGGTGACCAACAAGGCGTCCGCCGCAGACTCCTATGTCGGCGACCAGCCGGATCCGATGGACGAAGAAGACGAGGACTAGTCGGCATTAATAACGCGACCTGATTAAGGCCGCCCAGCGCAAACAAACCGGCCGAGACCTGTTAGAAAACCTACTCAGGTCTCGGCCGGTTTGTTTGCGCTATTCCAACAACGTTGGGCCCTACTCCGAGTGAAAATCTGCATAATCCCGATCGCCGCGGTGTGGCCCAAGGATATTACGGTTGTAATTTCGAGAAAAGCCGGGGTTTTGGCGGCCAAGACCAGGCATTTTAGAGTTTATAATACCTCCTGCTGAGTTAGGGTTCCGCGACGTTGCTGGGCCTACAAATCGGGGAGGAAGTCGGGAGTTGGCGTTCACGCACCTACACGTTCACACTGAATACAGCATGTTGGACGGCATCAGCCGTATCCCCAATTTGGTGGAACGCACCAAAGAGTTGGGGATGGACGCGCTGGCCATTACAGACCACGGCACGTTCTACGGCGTGGTCGACTTTTACTCCGCCTGCAAAGTGGCTGGCATCAAGCCCATCATAGGCTGCGAAGTCTATGTGGCCCACAACAGCCGGTTCGACAAGAACCCCTCGGAACGTAGCCCCAACCACTTGGTCTTGTTGGCCCGGGACAACTCCGGATACCGCAATTTGATGCAGTTGGTCACCAAAGCCCATGTCGACGGCTTTCATTACCGGCCTCGCATCGACAAAGGGCTGCTGGAAGAGTTCGGGAGCGGACTGATCGCCCTTTCCGCCTGTCCTTCCGCCGAGGTGCCCCGCCTGATTGCCGACGGCAACCAGGCTGAAGCGACCAAGGCCATAAATTGGTATAAGGAGTTGTTCGGCGAAGGCTATTTCTTGGAGATTCAACGCCACGAGCACGTCCCTCAACTACAGAAAATCAATGAAGGTTTGGTCGCATTGGGCAGTGACCTGAACGTCCCGTTGGTCGTGACCAACGACGCCCATTACGTCAGCCAGGCAGATTCCGGCCTCCAGGATATCTATATCTGTATCCAGACCAGCACCACGACACAGGACGAAAAGCGGCTGCGGATGGAGGACGATTCGTACTTCATTAAAAGCCCGGTGGAAATGGCTCAGCTGTTCCCAGAGTTCCCGGAAGCGCTGGAGAACACTCAACTCGTCGCCGATATGTGTAACGTGGAATTGGACTTCGACCAGACCCACCTTCCCAAGTACCCTACGCCCGACGACCAGGAAGCCGATGAATACCTGGCCAAGTTGTGTGAGGAAGGGTTCCGCCGCCGTTATCCCAATGCTGATCGGGAGGCGGAAGAACGCCTGCGCTACGAACTTGACGTAATTCGACATACCCTGTTCGCCAACTATTTTCTGGTGGTCTGGGACATCATCGATTTCGTCCGGCGCAACAACATACTTTACGGCGTCCGAGGCAGTGCCGCGGCCAGCGTGGCCCTTTACTGTCTTGGGATCACTGACGTGGACCCACTGGAGTACCGGCTGGTCTTCGAGCGGTTCTTGAACCTTGAACGAAAAGAGATGCCCGACATTGACTTGGACTTCCAAGACGACCGCCGAGACGAGGTGCTTCACTATGTGATCGGCCGATACGGCAGCGACCGAGTGGCCCAGATCATCACCTTTGGGACCTTGGGCGCGAAAGCGGCCCTTCGAGACGTGGGCCGCGCCTTGGGAATGGGGTACGGCGACGTCGACCGCATCGCCAGGATGGTACCCTTCAAGGCTAGGACTCTGGATGATGCACTGCGTGTAAGCCCTGAGCTCCAAAAGGCCTACAGCGACGAACCTAACGTCCATAATCTGGTCGACAAAGCCCAAGGGTTGGAAGGGATCGTTCACCACGTTAGCACTCACGCGGCCGGCGTGCTCATTGCTGACGAACCCCTGACCGAGACCGTGCCCCTGCAAAGGCCGTCCCGCGGTGACGAGAGTAGCCCGGTGTTGATGACTCAGTATTCCATGGATCCGGTGGCGCACTTGGGGTTGCTCAAGATGGATTTCCTGGGACTGACCAACCTCACAATCCTCGACAGGGCTGTGAAGCTGGTCAAAGAGAGCCGGGGGGTCGACATAGACCTGCAGACCCTGTCGCTCGATGACCAGGCAACCTTCGAATTGCTGTCGTCCGGCTACACTACCGACCTGTTCCAGCTCGAAAGTGCGGGCATGCAGCGCTACATTAAGGAGCTAAAACCCTCCAGCATCAACGACATCGCGGCCATGATCGCCCTCTACCGGCCGGGGCCAATGGAGAACATCGACGCATTCATCGACGCGAAACATGGTAGATCCCCCGTTACATACCCTCATTCCAGTTTGAAAGAACTGCTGGACGAGACTTACGGGATAATTGTCTATCAAGACCAAGTCCTGCTGATACTCCAGCAGTTCGCCGGCTACTCGCTGGGCGCAGCTGACATCGTCCGCAAAGCCATGGGCAAGAAAATCGCCTCCCTGATGGCCCAAGAACGGGATAAATTTGTGGACGGCGCTCGGGAGAAAGGATTCGAAAGAGAGCTTGCTGTTGAAATCTTCGACCTGATCGAGCCCTTTGCCGGGTACGCATTCAACAAAGCACACAGCGTTAGCTACGCTTTGATCTCGTATTGGACCGGTTATTTCAAGGCCCACTATCCAGTTGAATACATGGCCGCCGTTTTGAACTCCCGCATGGATAATACCGAGAAAGCGATGAGCTCGATGAACGAGTGTTTCCGCCTGGGGATACCCGTACTCGCGCCGGACATCAACCTGTCGGGTGAATTCTTTACCATCGACCAGACAGAAAACCACCCGAGTGAAGCCCTCGCCAAGTCCGGCCTGCGCATTGGACTGGCCGCCATCAAGACCGTGGGCGAAGGTGCCGTTCGTCCGTTGGTGGAGGAGCGTAAGGAAAACGGACCCTACCGCTCCATGGACGATTTTTGCTGCCGCGCCGGCGCTTCTGGACTCAACCGACGTACGCTTGAAAGTCTAGCGCGAGCGGGAGCCTTTGACTCTTTGGCCCCGCGCGGCGCGGTGCTGGATGCCTTGGACACCATCGTTGCCACTGCGCAGCGAGAGGCTCAGAGCCGGAACTCGGGTCAGACTAGTATGTTCGGTGGGGATGCCAATGTGACTGGCGACCAGTTGCCGGGCATTTCGCTGGGCATTAATGACGTTTCCCCGGAACAGAAAGGTGTCTGGGAACGGGAACTGTTGGGAGTGTCGCTGTCTCACAACCCTCTGATGGCCCTGAGCGGAATGGATTCCGGTGGGGCAATCAACTCCGCCGACCAGATTAGCGAAGAACTACAGGGGCAGAGCATAAGTGTGCTTGGCTACATATCGACGGTCACTGAACGCTCCACACGTGAGGGCAAGCGGTTTTTGATCGTCGGACTGGAATTGCTGGGCGGCCCCCTGGAAGTCATGGTGTGGCCCGATGTGCTCCAACTCACCAACGAGATCTGGAAAGAAGGCCGCATGACCCGTATTGCTGGCAAGATCAGGATAAGGGGCGACCAAACGTCACTGATTTGCGACGAAGCCGAGGAATACAGCCCGGATAAACCGACCGGACTCTCTATTCAATCAGTCACGCCCAGCAGTGGGAATAACGGAAACGGACAGCACAAGAACCACAAAAACAACGGTGCAAGCAGTCCACCGGCTGCGGTTACAGTAGCCAACAATGACGCCAAAACCAAATCTGAGTCAAATAGAATGGTTTCCTTGGCGGTTACCGAGTCGGACGATCCAACCCACGATGCGATGCTCTTAAGGGAAGTAATCGGGGTGATTTTGGAGTACCCCGGAAAAGACAGGGTGAATCTGGATATTAAGACCGGCGGCAAGCGCATCCTGATGGATCTGGCTGTGGTTAGCACTGGTTACTGCGAAGTGTTGCATCAGAGGCTTGAAGCAATGCTGGGCCCCGACAGCGTCGGAGTGCACCAAGAAATGGCCTTGGGGATCGACCCAGTCCCGGTCTAATCTCCGGTCACGCTATCACCTAATTGCAAAGTGGATGGTCTCCTAGTACGTGGCGTTTCGCTGTAGAGCAGCCGCTTTGCACGCTTGTTTGGTCTTCCAGCTGGTGATGTTAAACCCTTCATTTACCGAAGTCAGTACAATCTACGTGGTTTGACACGAAATACCTACTGATTGTTTCTAAAAGATACGAAACAGAGATATATTATCGAATAATACTACATATCGAGATTGGTGGGTTCTCCGGAAAAACTTGACCACCGTCTCAGCCGCTGTTAAACTCCGCCAGAATTCCGAGGGGGTGTCAAGCCTGGATTGCCCAGTCGCGTGTCGATTGAGTGCCCTTGGTTGGCTTTGGTAAAAGTTTAGCACCTAGGCGTTGATATGCGCAGTCACGATGTTAAATATCGCACTGGATCGGGTCTCCTGGGCCCAACCTGTGGTTGCGTTCGAGCGGTCCACATAATTCCCTGCGAGCCATAGCTCCAAGTCCAACTGATACTGGTCTCCTCTGTCCAGCTAGTACCCCCTCCGTCGTAAGGCAGCCATTTAGGTTGTCGCCTGGCGACAATAATCAGTCAACCGAAAGGAGCAATGCTTGGGACTTTTGTTTGGGTGAATTTGCCGAAGGAAGTGACTCGGAAAAACCCAAAGGGATATTCCCACAGTAGTGGGCCAAAATGTGAAGAGGTAAAAATGAGGGAAGTTTTAAGAGCCAAAATCCACCGCGCTTGGGTGACCGACGCTAATCCGGACTACATAGGGAGCATACTGATCGACGAAGACCTCATGGACCGCGTTGATCTTTGGAACTTCGAAAAAGTACTGG
>CAZYBD010000043.1:0-13728 GCA_964645515.1 uncultured Dehalococcoidia bacterium
CGCTCGCCACGGAGACCGTCTGAGTTTGTCCAACTGCCGCCAACGCCTGTTTGGTGACAACCGCCGTTCGTTGCCGCGGCATCGCCTGTCACGCTCCGGGAAGTTTAGACATCGTAGCAAATGGCCAAGACAGTTACAAGAAGTCTGTGAGTCACGGCGTGCCACCCGCCACGCATTCCATTGAAATAGTGCAATGTTGTTCACTAAAATAACAGGGTTATAATTTCGGAATTTTGTAGGGGAATTCACACTATTCCCGGTAATATTCACCCAAACTACGTTTTAACTTCAGATGCCCCGCAAGTCCGCGCTTGCACTCTATATATTAATCTACTCGCGTGTTCTATTCGGGGGAGCGAGGAAAGCCACAATGACTTGGAGGCCTTTAGTCTTAATACTCGGCACCCTGGCACTACTAATTGCGTGCGGAGGTGGTTCTAACTCCTCGTCCGAAACCGCCCCGCGGGCAACGACCGAACCCTCCAGTGCGGTTAGCGCACCGACCACCGCCTCTCCTGCTTCCGCCGGGCTTGCTATCGACGGAAACGCAGTCGCGGGTGGGCGTCTCGTCCGTCTGTTCATCGACCCGCCCACACTGGATCCACACCTGACCACCGACGCCACATCAGCGCAAATAATCGTTGAGGTGTTTGGTGGCTTGGTGACCATCGACACCTCCCTTAACGTGGTCCCAGACCTGGCTGAGAGCTGGGATACCAGCGCCGACGGCCTAGTATACACATTCCGGTTGAGACCAGACGCAAAGTTCCATGACGGAAAACGAGTTACTGCCGAGGACGTGCGTTGGTCGTTGGAGAGAGCGACCAACCCGCTGACGGAATCACCAGTGGTGGACCAATACCTGGGGGATATCGTAGGAGTCGAGGAAAAACTCAATGGGGATACTCAGATTATTTCCGGCGTCCGGGTCATTGACGAGCAGACCATCGAAATCACCATCGACCAACCTAAGTCCTATTTCTTAGCCAAGCTCACGTACCCAACCGCTTTCGTCCTGGACCGCGAGAACATCGACGCCGATCCGAAGAACTGGTTCCGCCAACCCAACGGCACCGGACCGTTCCGCTTGAGCGAATACAAGGTCGGAGAGACCATCGTATTGAGCCGTTTCCCTGACTACCACCTGGGCCCTGCCAAGCTGGGCGAAGTGGAAATGATCCTTAGCGGCGGCACCTCAATGCTGATGTATGAGAACGACGAGATACACATCGCTGGCGTTGGACTGGCCGACATGGACCGACTGCTCGACCCCAGCAACAGCCTGAATCCGGAACTGCAAACAGCTCCCCCTTCATTCAGCATTCAGTACATAGGACTGAATGTGAATGAGCCGCCGTTAGACGACCGAAAGGTGCGTCAGGCGCTGAATCTGTCCATTGACAAACAAGAAATCGCCACGATCGTACTAGGAGACCAGGTCGTTCCAGCTCAGGGCATCCTGCCTCCCGGGTTCCCGGGATTCAACATTAACCTGAAGGGTTACGCGTTCGATCCGGTAAGAGCAAAGCAACTACTGGAGGAGTCCAAATACGGAGACGACCTGGATAATATACCGCCCTTAACCATAACCACTCCCGGCAGCTTTGGCGCTAACGTCAGTCTGGACATGGAAGTAGTGCTCCAGATGTGGGAGAAAAACCTTGGGATCTCGGCGGAGTTCCAACAGACTGAGTTCGCCACTTTCCTGAAAGACCTCCACAAGCGGCGTTTCCAAATGTTTGACATCGGCTGGATCGCCGACTACCCGGACCCCGAGAACTTCCTAGACGTCCTGTTCTTCAGCCGAAGCAGCAACAACCATACCAATTATGAGAATGCCGAAGTAGACCAGTTGCTGCGCGAGGCCAGGGTAGAGACCGACAAGACTGCTCGGTACGCCCTCTATCACGAGATCGAAGAGAAGATCATAGATGACGCTCCTTGGATCCCGTTATGGTATAGCGGGGAACGTTACACCTTGGTGAAGCCCAGCGTCCAGAACTATATCCAGACGCCGCTGATTATCCCTCGCCTCAGGCATGTATTCCTCACGGACAAATAGAGGTCGCCGGCAACTGTGGGCACCTACATAGTCCGGCGGTTGGCGTGGCTGCCTGTCATACTACTGATCGTCTCGTTCATCACATTCATACTGGGACGATTCGGCCCCGGCGACCCAGTACAGGTGTTGATGGGCCAATACTCCGACCCAGTGGTGGTCGAACGCATACGAGAGCAGCGTGGGCTCAACGACAATATTTTCGCCCAATACGGCCGCTACCTGAGAAACATAGTCCAAGGTGACTTCGGCGAAAGCTTCAAATACCGAGGCCGCACTGTTGGTGAGCTCCTACAGAAAAAGATGTGGATCTCCGCTCAATTGAACATTGCAGCGTTGTTCCTCTCTGTGAGCATGGGTATCCCTATCGGTCTATTTGCGGCGTTGCGGCAAGGTACCTATTGGGACACGGGTTCGGTCTTTGCCACTCTCTTGGGTCAGTCGATCCCTGTATTCCTGACTGCGCCTGTTTTGCTACTGGTGTTTGCACTCAAACTGGACATATTACCTACTCATGGGTGGGAGGGTATATTCAGCCCTCATGTGGTTCTTCCGGCGGTGGCAATGGGTGTGCCGGGGATCGCCATAATCACCAGGCTGACACGGGCCAGCACACTGGAAGTCATCAACCAAGACTATGTGCGCACAGCGCGGGCTAAAGGCCTGAGCGAGATGCTGGTACGCCGTCGCCACATCCTGCGCAATGCGATGATCCCCGTTGCCACGTCACTGGGGTTCTCGCTGGCTGGCATCGCCTTCACATCGTTCATAGTGGAGCGGTTTTTTGGAATTCCTGGAATAGGGAACCTATTCATAGAATCAATTTTCGCCCGAGATTTCCCGATCATCAACGCGGTAATCATTATCGGCACCACTCTATTCGTCATGGCCAACTTGTTGGTGGACTTGATATACCCGGTGTTGGACCCACGAATACGTTTGGGCGGCAGTTATGCTGCGCAGTGAGGACGGAAACGCATTGCTCGGGCTGGAAGAAAGCGGCCGCAGTTACTGGACGATTTCACTCCACCGTTTACTACGTAAGAAAGTCGGTGTCTCCTGCCTCGCCATCATTTTGATCATGTACGCTTCTGGGGTCCTGGCACCGCTGGTGACTCCGTACGGGTACAATGACCAAAACCTTACTATCGCAAAACAGGGCCCCAGCGTCGGCCACCCCTTTGGCACTGACCGGCTAGGCCGGGACATACTGACGCGGATTATTTACGGCCTGCGCACTACAGTGATCATCACAGTAGTCACCTTGGTCACTGGCAGCCTGGTACTCGGGGTTTCATTGGGGCTCATTGCTGGTTATTTCGGGCGGATGGTTGACACTCTGATAATGCGGGTGGGAGAGGTGACCTCGGCTTTCCCAGACCTCTTTTTGGTGCTAATCATCGTTTCCACGTTGCGACCGCCCATGGTGGAATGGTTGCGCGGGGTTGAAGGCACATTGGGTGTCGACATCGTACGAATCGGCATTGCTGACTATCTTGTTCTGTCCCTGGGACTAGTTATTTTCTCTTGGTTCGGAATGGCCCGCTTGGTGCGCGGACAGGTGCTGCAAACCAGGGAGGATCAGTACGTGGAGGCGGCCCGGGCGATAGGCAGTAGCACACCCCGTATTCTGTTCCGACATATCTTGCCCAATGTCATAAGTCCCGTGATCGTGATGGTGTCTGCGGGGCTTGCCGGAGTCGCAGGTTCAGAGATACTGCTCAGCTTCCTGGGCATCGGGATTCAACCGCCGGTGCCCAGTCTTGGCCTCATGATATTCGAAAACGGGAGCATTTCGGTCCTCCGGGCAGAGCCACACCTCCTTCTCTTCCCAGTTGGCACCCTATCGCTCTTGCTGTTCACCTTCAACCTTCTGGGGGATGCGGTGAACGACGCCTTTAATCCCCGCACCCGTTAGCCGCGGACGGCCGGATGTCTGTTTCATCCACGGCTATGAGAGGGGCGCGGAGACGGAACTCCGCGGGGCCGTGATACCTCGCTGCAGGGAATTCCTCCTCGACTTTCTCACCGGCGTTGCCCCAAATGCATGCAACGAGATTGTTCTCTCGGGGCAGTTAAGGATAGCGTTTTGTTAGTCAAGGCTGCCTCAAGCAATCCCATATCAAATTTTTCATCTCTGCCTCCTTTAGAAGGCTCGTTTCGTCGAGGCAACACCCCCCCTTGTGAAAAGGGATGCATCTACCGGATCCTCTCAAGCCCCACCTGGCATTTCGTAGAAGGCCGAAATGCTGGACCGCCTACCATAGGCGGCACGGAGAGAACCGCAACACTTCTTTTCCGACCGGTTCGGGATTTTGAGGACCGGAAGGAATACAGTGAATGATGATGGGCATGGGCGAGTTTAAAACCCGCCCATGCCCATCATCATTCACTTAGACCGTTGTGTTTGTCTTAGGAGAAGCGCCAACGCCTGCGCAAGGCAGGCACGGCTATCAGAGCAGTTGGCGAGGCCAGTAACGCCAGCATTCCTACGCTAGTGGCTTGTGCACCACTGCCTCCGTGCACCGGGGCATTGCATCCGCCCGACGAAACTGGGGCAGGATCGTTGACTTCCGTGGTGTCCCCAACGGCAGTCTCCGGAGTTGTCTGCACTTGCTCGTCCGGAACCCCGACTTCGGCCGCGGTGTCTTCTTTCTCGTCCTCTGTCGCCGGTAGGGCGGTATCTTCTACCGCTGACTCGGTGTCGGCGTTGCCATAGGAATCTCGGAGTTGACTCTCCAATTCTTCGGGGGAAGGCAGAGGATCCAAGCCTAACGACTCGCGCCAGGCCGAGTCCAATCCGTACTGGTCCATCCCGTAGACTTCCAGCAGTGCTCGATCGATATCTGGCGTTCCTTGCAGCACCCGGAATAACTCGGCCATACGGGGTTCGCCGTATTCTCGGATCATATATCTCACCACCGAACGACCCTGGCCGTAGGCAATAATGATATCCTCCGGAGTCCCACCAAACGAGTCCTGCATCCACAGCGGCCGGACTCGACGGGTGAAAATTCCGTAGCGCAGCGCGGCGTCATAGTCGTCCGTCGGGTCGATGTTGCCGTATTCTGCCAGGCCTTCGTTGAGCCACGCAGGCACGGCGGTGGCGGTCCCGCCCGCAGCCTCTGCGACTAGCAAGTGGACAAACTCGTGGGAAGTTGTGCCAGTGACTGTTGCGTCGAACCCGTGCACCAACAGGACACGTTCGTCGGCGAATGCCATACCTTGGGTCTGCAACCCTTCTCTTACGGCCTGGGAACGGAAGGGGAGTGCCAAAGACATGTGGCGGTAGTTATTGTAAGAAACGATCCGAAGCGGCTTGGTCGGGTTGATTCCCAGCACCGGCAACATCCTTTCCATGGCTTGTTCGGCCGCTTCCAGGATAACTCTAGCGCGTTCTTCAACGTAGCTGCCGTAGTAATAAACCGTGATCAGGCCATTGTTGACAGTCAGCCACTCAAAGCGGTTATCTTCGTAGACAAACTGCTCGCTTTCGGTCCGGACAACACCACCTGCCTTATCACGCACTTCAAAAGAGAACTCAATCTTGGTGCCAGGAGGGAAGTAATCGTTGCCGCTGCTGGACAGCAGCAATGACTCTTCGGTTACGGATTGGCCAGGTTCGAACTCGAAGGAACGGTAGGCAGACCGGTCGGACTGATCAACCTTCTTAAAAAAGACGCGGATCTCATCGATAAAACCAGGGCTTTCGGCGGTAACGGAGAAGCGTATTCCGTCTGGAAACCGGCTTTCAGCCTTGGCTTCAATCACATTGATTTCTCCTTCGTCGGCCAGGAGGGTCGTCGAAGACAACACTGCCAGCAATCCCAATGTTAAAACAGCAATCAGGGAACGCAAATTGGTACCTTCGCAGGAGTTTACAATACTATTACCCGGTTGTCGAAAACTCGGACTTGTAACCATGCCAGGATTCATGCCTGCCGTAGTAACACTTCTATCCTGGCAATTGCCTTGACGACGAATTTCATTGGACCTAAAATCAGCAGTTTCCGGCCCGAGGAATTTCCCTGGACTTTCGTAGTGTAAATATATGGCAGTAAAGGTCGGCCGCGTCGGCCATTTGAATTTTGAACCATTTTATGTGGACATGGAACGGCGTGGTCTTGAACTCCAGGATATCGAGCTAAACCAAGTAGCTCAATCGATTAAGGACGGAGAGATAGCCGGTGGTCCCGTGCCGTTGACCGATAGCTTCGCCATGGAAGATTACGCGGTGCCGGTGGCCGGCTTTTGCCTGGCGGCAGCATCCCGATCTGGAAGCAATCTCTTTTATTCCAAGGGGCCCATTGAAGAATTGGAAGGCGGTCTGGTAGCCACCGCCGAGGTGGATCCGACGTCGCTTGAACTCCTACAAGTACTGCTGGCAATGGAATACCAGGTGAAATCGGTCAACTTTGTAACGCTCCAGGACGAACACGACGCGATGGTGATATCTGGTAACGCGGCGTTGCGGCGTAGGCGTGGAATGAGGGGTTACCCTCACCGCCTCGACCTGGGTGAGGCTTGGCACAGCCTGACCGGGCTCCCTTTTGTCTTCGCCCGGTGGATGGCAAGCAAAGACCTTGAGCACAAGGATTTCCTGGTGCTGGAAGACACCCTCTACGTGGGCCTGGAAGAAGGTGTAGATAGCCTGTTCCATCTTTCCGAACCCAGGGACAACCTGCTCATGCTGGTGCGGGACATAGTGGAGTACATCATGGGCTACCGCTACTTTGTAGGGCTCTCCGAACACAAGTCCATCAACCTGTTCCGGAGTTACCGCGACGAAGTGTTTGCCTGAGGCCCGTGGCTAAAGTCACTGACCTCTGTCACGAAGCCACCGGCCACGCCTGTGTTATCTGTGATTTTTCACCTCCAAGATCCGGCGAACCGGCCGAAGCGCGACGAGCTGCCATCGAAGCCGATTTCATCTCCGTAGCCTACAATCCTGGCCGGACGGTACGGACCAACTCTGCTATGCTCGCTGCCGGAATCCGACAGCAAACGGATCAGGACGTGGTGTTTACTCTGGCCACTAGGGATATGAACAAGCTGGCCATCCAATCGCTGCTGCTGGGCGCCCAGCTGCTGGAACTGGAAAATTTGGTAGTCGTTAAGGGGGACCCGTTTACGCAGCGCGACCTGGCCGCCGTTACCTCTGTAGACGACTACCTGCCAACCGGTCTGATCTCAGCTATTGCGCAAATGAACGAGGGAGTGAATTTCAAGGGCAGCGAACTGAGTGCACCGACCAACTTCTGTATTGGCGGCAGCGTTGACCTCTCCTACGGCCTACAAGCCGAAGCAAAGCTGGCAGCGCGCAAAGTGCAAGCCGGGGCTCATTTCTTGTTGACTCAACCGATATTCAGTGCGGCGGAGTCGGTTCGCTTTTTAGACGCATACTCCGGTCAGTCCGAACGGCCACCATCGGTGCCGGTATTCTTCGGCCTACAGATCTTGGAACAATCCGGAGTGGTTTTCAGCTTCGTTCCGGAGTCGGTGCGAAACGAACTCGAGTCCGGGCGTCCGGGCCTAGATATAGCCTTGGAGCTGCACGAGAAGTTGACAGCTGCGGGCATCAACAACATCTATCTTGTCCCACCCATCCGCCGGGGCGGAGCCCGCAACTACTCCGCAGCCAGAGAGTTCCTCGCAGCCATTCGTTAACCACAGAGGACACAAAGATTTTAGGAATATCTCATTACCCCGCCGCGATCTCTGTGATCCATAAACTGTCCCTAAGGGCTCCAGG
Organism: uncultured Dehalococcoidia bacterium; assembly: GCA_964645515.1. Lineage (GTDB taxonomy): Bacteria > Chloroflexota > Dehalococcoidia > Lucifugimonadales > UBA3495 > VXOI01. The sequence goes on from CAZYBD010000043.1 coordinate 7,812, forward strand.
GAACCGGAGCTAGACTGTCATTGGGGTCGGTAACCACGTCAACTACCGCCGGCCGGCCGGATGCGAATGCTTGTTCCAACGCTCCCTGGATTTCTGAGGGACGTTCGACTCGGATGCCGAAACAGCCGATGGATTCGGCTACCTTGGCGAAGTCTACATCGGTGAAACGCCACAATACATCAGGATCCCCGCCGTCCACGCCTTCGTAGTAGCGCAGATCGCCTCGGCTGTCCTGGCTCAGAGCGCTGTTGTTGTTCACAACCGTCACCACATTGATATTATTACGGACTGCGGTCTCCAACTCAGCAATGTGGTACCAGAACCCACCGTCGCCGGAGAAACACAAGACCGGTCGGTCCGGAAGGGCACATTTGACGCCCATTGCTCCCGACAATCCCCAGCCCAGAGACCCCGCGCAGCGGATGTAGCTCTGGTCTGGGTAAGTAAAATCGACCATGCTCCCGGTCCAGATTCCGGAGTGTCCGGTGTCGGCTACCAACATGGCATCAGCCGGCAAGAACTTGGTAATCTCGCTGCAGAGCCGTTCCGGGATTATAGGGACCGCCTCGGAATTAACTCTGGGCTCAACATCCTCCCTCCACTCCCGCACCAATTGCTGCGCCCGTGAGACCCACTCGTCTCGAGCGCCGATGGGCTCCAATGCATCAATGAGACGCCTGGTGGTAGCCTTGGCGTCACCGTGAAGTGCCACCTGAGTAGGATAGCTCCGACCTAGTTCCGCAGGATCGATATCGATCTGGATGATCGGAGTGCCCGGCGCAGGGACCCTCCATTCGTTGGTTACCTGGCTGCCGGTGTGACTGCCAATGTACAGAACCAAATCCGCTTCCGAGACCACTTTGTTGGCGCACCATCGGGAATACGAGCCGACGACGCCAACGGCCAGCGGGTGGTCATCGGTAATGGTTCCTTTGGCGTTTAGCGAGGTCGCCACCGGTATTGACAGCAGTTCCGCCAGCTCCAGCACATCCCGTTGGGCCTGGGAAGCCGTAACGCCACCGCCGGCGACAATCACCGGCCGCTGCGCACCGGACAGTACCCGGGCCGCCCGGCGCACGGTTTCGGGGTCGGCCTCTGGACGGAACGCGGGTCGCCTTGTGAAAGGCTCCTCCAAAATCAGCTCGAGATCGGTCTCGGCCTCTGTAACCGTGTCTCCTGCCATGCCTTGGAAATCCAAGTGCACCGGTGCGGGCGCGCCGGTAGTAGCCTCCCGGAACGCTTGACGGAGGAGACGCGGCAACTGCTCGACATTGTCTACCACCGCACTGAACTTGGTCACCGAGGAAAATGGTTTAGAGTGTTCGATTTCCTGGTAGGCGTTCCTGTGCTGCTCGTCATGCCGCTTGTAGCCAGTGAGAGCCACAACCGGGGAGAGACCAAGGAAAGCGTCCTGCAGACCTGCTGCCAGGTTGGCCGCCCCCACCGATTGGGCCATACACACACCGGGTCTGTTAGAGGCTCTGGCATACACGTCGGCCATGTAGGCGGCAGCCTTCTCGCCGTGGGTGACCACTCGTTTGATTCCGATGAGGTCCATTTCCATCAGCGCTTGGCGCAGTATCGCGGGCGCGACGAACACATGGGTAACGCCATACGCCTGTAGCATGTCAGCCATAAACTTGGATCCGGTCATTCTAGGCATGCTCTTCCTCCCATGGGCAGTATTGCCGGGCCCCCTGCAGTTTGAAGCCAAGCCAACGACAGTTAGACCTGTCTTTCGTCGAAAACTTCTTTGGCCACCATTGACGCGTTAACGGCGGTGGGCCAGCCTCCGTAAAAGGCCATGTGGGTAATGACCTCGGCGATCTCTTCCTTTGTAACCCCGTTGTCCAATGCCCGGGCAAGATGACCCCGCAACTGTTCGGTCCGGTAAAGAGAGATCAGGCTGGCTATCGTTATGAGACTCCGGTCCCGTTTCGATAGCCCTGGACGTTCCCAAACGTCGGCGAATAGCACATCGGCGGTCAAATCCGCCAGCTTTGGGGCAACTTGTTGAAGTGCGGCTCGTGCAGTGGTCATCTGTCCCTCTTTTATTCGTTGAATCTTTTATGGGGGCGGAATTCCCGGCCCCCAACGCACACCAAAATCGGCCCGTTCGACTCTCTGACCGGTAAACTCCCGAGCCTTAACGCCGGCCAGCCATACTGCGCTCGCGGCGATCTCATCCGGAGGCACCATGAGTATGTGCCCGGTGCCAGGCCAATCGCCGTTTCGGTTCATCCACGTGTCCACTCGGCCGGGACTGAGGACGTTAACAGCGATATCGTGGTCTCGCACTTCCGAGGCCAGATTTATGAACGCCCGGTCCAACGCCGCCTTGCTCATCGAATAGCCTACACGACCCTCACGGTAGCCCAATGCGGCGCCAGACGTCACGCAGAATATTGATCCGCCGCTCTTTTGTAGCAACATGGCCGGCAGCGCATACTTACAAAGCAGGATCGGGCCGCGGATGTTTACAGCGATGCAGCGGTCTAAAAGCGCGAGGTCCAACTCCGCTACCGGGGACTCGCAATCAACCCCGGCATCCGCGACGACAATGTCGATGCGTCCAAAATGGTCAATGGTCTTGGCGACCAATTCCCCCACGTCGTCGGCGCTGGTGACATCGCAACGGACCGGTAACGCCTCGCCTCCGGCCTTGGCGATCAGACGGGCCGTGTCGTTGATCGTGCCAGACTCGTATTTGGGAAATTGTGATTGGTATGAGCGATCGATTTCGGTGCGGGAAGCAACTACCACCTTGGCTCCGGCATTCCCCAGCGCCAGGCAAATCGACCTGCCGATGCCACGGCTGCCTCCTGTAACAATCGCCACTTTCCCTGAAAGAGACATCCGAGCTCCTCAGAGTCCTGTGCAGGTTAGTCTGTCGGACGAAACTTCGGCAAGTAGATATGGTCGTCCAGCGGTTCGAAAACTACCTCTACCGCCATGCCAATTTTGATGGAGTCAGGCGCTGGCTCAACCTCCACCAGATTGGTAGGTATCCTGGGACCTTCCGCTAGTTCGACAATCGCGGGAACGTACGGGACTCTTTCTCGGAACGGCGGTGTAGGCCCGCGATGGACGATGGCGAAGGTGTGGACGGTCCCTTTGCCGCTGCTCTGGACCCAATCGGTGTCCCGAGAGAAACACTTCGGGCAGATATCTCTGGGGTAGAAATAGGCGTAATCGCACGTCTTGCAATGGCGCAGCCACAATTCCTCGGCTTTGCATTTCTCCCAGTAGAAATCGGACTCGGGCTGGGGAGTCGGGGCCGGTATCGGCTGCGGCTGTTGCTCTGTCATCTGACGCTCCTGAAAGGCCTCCCGGCCAATGCCTCCAAAAGGATAAGGAGAAAAGGCATCAGCGTCAAGAAATGTGAATTGAGGCAGGAGGGGCCGCCTTTTGAGTTGCGCAGCACCCCCGCATCCAGTATGTTGCTGGCGGATCCTCTTGCAACACTTCAAGGCCTAGGAGGTCGGATCAATGAGAATCGCGGTGATGGGTGCGGGCAGCACTGGAGGCTATTTCGGCGGAACGTTGGCACGCGCCGGAAACAATGTGTCATTGATCGCGCGAGGAGCCAATCTGGAGGCAATCAGAACCAACGGTCTTCGAGTTGTTCGGGACAATGAAGAGTTCACCGTAAATTGTTCAGCCACCGACGACCCTAATTCGGTCGGACCAGTGGACCTGGTTCTCCTCAACGTCAAGACCTATCAGAACAATCAGGCTATACCCGCCATGGCGCCGTTGGTAGGGACCGAAACGACGGTTCTATGTTTGCAGATCGGGATAGACAGTTATCAAGTCGTAGCCGATGCCTTTGGCGGCGATTTGGTTCTGCCTGGTGCATCCTATATCGAGGCCGGAATGCCCTCGCCGGGCGTGGTCAAGCAGACCGGAGATGTGGTGAGGATCGTGTTTGGGGAACTCGACGGTAACGAAAGCGTCAGAGGACGTCAAATCCAAGAAATAATGACCCGGGCCGGTATCTCTGCGCAGCTCAGCACCGACGTTTACACCGCACTTTGGAGCAAGTTTTTATTTATCTCCACCATGGCCGGCGTAACGTCGCTGGCCCGACAAACGCTAGCGGAACTGATGCCCCGACCCGAGTGGCGTAGCGTGGTGTTGGAATGTCTTCGGGAGATCGAAGCAGTGGGCCGGGCCAGCGGTGTAAATTTCCCCGACGCCATCCATAAACAGACCGTTCAGTATATTGAAAGTAATCTGGCAGACTTGCATGCGTCAATGCACTCGGACGTGATGAGGGGTCGACCTCTGGAGTTGGAGGCCCTGAACGGCGCAGCGGCGCGGGCCGGCAGAACCGTCGGAGTCGCCACCCCGATCAACGACGTAATCTACGCCATGCTAAAACCGTTGGCGGCTGGGGTGTGTTAACGTCTAAAATCACTGAGAGCCCGCTGGTCGAAATATCTCCGGCCATTCTCCCGCCAATGAGGTGTTTTACCGCTCAATTAAGCAAGCCTAGAATGGGTTTCGATTTGGGAGCACTCCGGACGGGCGGTGGCCATGTGAAAGGAGGCACCCGGATAGATACTGCAGTCGTTTCTCAGTCGCGGTATATGCGCGAGACCTGGAGCGCTCGTTTATTATCTACCACGATACCCTCAGCATACGGGTAGAGTTTAACGGGATTCAAGACACCGCTACAGGCGGCATGCCCAGTATCAATAAGGGCGCGCGAATAACACACAGAACGGTCCAGGAGCTGTACAGCACGGGCTAGAGCACCCCGTCTCTGCTTCTAAGCTCACACCCCGGCAAAGAACCCGACGGGACTCCGATCGAGCCGGACCAGTCGGCATCAGCCGCCTGGTGTTCAGAGCCCCAGATGCTAGGGCCTTTGGCGGAAGAACCGATGACAAGTGCAGGCGAGTTCGCTGGGCGGCCGTAAGCGTTCTCAGATCTCAATTACAGCGTCTGAAGCATAACCCAGCCGGCAAATTACTCCAGCTACACCAACAAGGTTAGTAATATGAACAATCAGCCCGTCTCGGAACAAACCGACAGGCATGCCAATGGCCACGACTTGGATAAATTGAGCCGTTGGCAGGCAGGCCTATCCAAGCAGCAGGAGCAGGAAGGAACCTTTCCGGTTATAGCGTTATTTCTGGTATCGGCAGACGACCAGAATGCCCACAATATTTTCCGGTGCTACCGTTCGACCTTCGGAGATCTGAAAGCCGAGTTCGACAACCTTATCATCTTCGGGCAGCACGGCGCCTCTACGACGATGTCGTCTTTTCTTTCGGAACTTAATCTGGAGCTGGACCGTGTCCCGGTGATGGCGTTAGCCACCGGAACCAATGCGACTGAGGTGTTGACCTTAGACCTCCCCAAAGGGAGCGTCGCTTCCGAGGGGACTGGGCCATGGAACAAAGCATTGGAACTTATAACGGAGGCCGCGAACTCGGGTAGTGCCCTCGACCCATCCAGGTTGGAAGGGGCGTCGGCCGAGTCGCTGGCCGGCGGGAGCTTATCATCGTCGGTTGACCGCGTGCTGGCTTCGGTGAGTCCTGCCAGTTGATATCAGAGGCCGAGAGATATCCAGCCCTATAGCAGTCAACAGGAAATAGAGTATATGTGGAGGTGCCGAAATGGCCGGTAGTTTCGATGGGAAAGTAGCGCTTGTAACAGGCGCCAGTTCAGGTATTGGTCGGGCAACGGCCATGGCGTTCTCTCGGGAAGGTGCCAAGGTAGTTGCTGCGGACGTCGCGACTGAAGGAGGGGAAGAGACAGTCCGCAGCATCCAGGACTCGGGCGGTGATGCCATCTTCGTAAAGGCCGACGTCTCCCAGGCCAACCAGGTGGAATCGCTAATCAAAACGGCGGTTGGGAGCTACGGCAGAGTGGACTGCGCCCACAACAATGCCGGAATCGAAGGCGC
>CAZYBD010000044.1:0-6145 GCA_964645515.1 uncultured Dehalococcoidia bacterium
GCCCTTGCGGGACAGGGCGGCTACTTCGAACTTAATACTATGATGCCGGTGGCCGCCCACAACATCCTGGAGTCCATCTCGCTGTTGACTGCATCGTCCAACAATTTTGCCGACCAATGTGTGAAAGGGATCGAGGCTACCAACACGGGGCCCGACATGGTGCAGAAAGGACTGATGCTGGGAACCGCCCTGGCCCCAGCCATAGGCTACGACGCGGCCGCGGCCATCGCCAAAGAGGCCGCGGCTACCGGCAGTACCATACGAGAGACGGCCAAGAAAAAAACGGAGCTGTCCGATGCTGAGTTGGATCGGCTGCTGGCCCCGGAATTCATGACGGAACCGGGCGTCAATGTGGGCGGAGGCGGGGGGTAGGAGCCAGGGAGTAGGTTCGTTCTAGACCGAGGCTACGGGGTCGGTATAAAGAAGGGGAGTCCTTGCTCGTTGGCCAGTCTCAGGCAATCCGGACATCGTTCCTCTTTCGAGTGGTCAGTGGCCGGCCAAAGGTTGTCTCCCCGCAGCCCGCAAAGGAAATCGGGCATGATCTCTTCGATGCCCACGTTGAATAGATAGTGAACATTGCCACGTTTGTGTTCGAATGCCCACCACCACGGTGTGAGCGCTTCCGACATTCGGTGTAGGTAGGACTTGAAACCGTCTTCCCAACCGTCGTCGGGCAGCACCACCAGCCAACGCCCTGATTCGGACGAAGGGTCCCGTTCAGCATGAAGTTCGCCCTTGCGGATGTATTCTCGGATATCCCGTTGAGATACATTGAGACGTCGGGATGCTTCCTGGATTGTGACTTTTTTCATAATCTGCGCCAGGCGAAGAGAGGTTGCAATTTTGGTTTCTCCTGGCTTGCCCTTGCCTCCTCCCTTGAGAGAGGGGGAATATTGCCAGCTCCGAAAATCAGACTCCTTTCCCTTTAGGAGCGGGTGAGGTCGCCTCCCCGCCCTTAAGCGTTCGGATCTTCTATCGTATCGGCTAACGAACCACCCGGCGGAACCATAGGGTAAACATTGGTTGATTGGTCCACCACAAATTCTATCAAGAACGGTCCGTCGTGAGCTTTGGCCTGGCGCAGAGCTGGCAGAACGTCTTCCTGCTCGCTGACCCGTACCGCGCTCAGACCGTAGGCCTCGGCCAGCTTGAGATAGTCGGGGCCCGGCACCGGTACCGCTTTCAGGTGGTTATCGAAATACATCTCTTGCCACTGGCGGACCATACCCAGGTGACCGTTGTTGATAAGCGCGATTTTAACCGGCAGCTTTTCTTCGGCGGCGGTCACTAACTCCTGTAGTGTCATTTGGAATCCGCCGTCCCCGGCAATGCTCCAGACTGTGGAGTCGGGCCGTCCGGCCTGCATGCCCAACGCCGCCGGCAGCTCGAAGCCCATCGCGCCCAGCCCGCCCGACGAGACAAAGGTGTTTTGTTGGTTGAAGGACAGGAATTGGGCGGCCCACATCTGGTGCTGGCCCACTCCGGTGACAACCAACGCGCCGTCATCTTCCTGGAGCACTTGGTTCAAGTCGGACAGCACATGTTGGGTCTGAAGCTCGTCCGACGGCGGCACGTTAAGAGACGGATGGTCGCGGCGGAGTTCGTAGATGTACTGTATCCACTTAGGCCTGGCGGTAAAGGAGACCATGGGGACCAACGACTGCAACACCGTCTTTGCATCGCCGTGCAGCGGCACCTCGACGGGGACATTACGGCCGATCTGGTCGGAGTCGAAATCGATGTGGATGATCCTGGCGTGAGGTGCAAAGGTAGAGGCCTTGCCGGTGACCCGGTCATCGAAACGCATGCCAACCCCGACTAGAAGGTCGGCTTGGTCCACCGCGATGTTGGCCCAATACATGCCGTGCATTCCCAGCATGCCTAGGCTCAGGGGATGGTCACTGGGGAAGCCGCTAAGTCCCAACAATGTGGTGATGACCGGTATCCCGGCGTTTTCAGCCAGGGCCTTCAGCTCCCCGTAGGCCCCTGATGTGTGAATGCCGTGTCCGCTGATGATTACGGGGCGCTCCGCCTCATTGATGAGCCGGGCGGCTGATTGAAGCTGTTCTTGTGTTTCTGGAGCTACCTCAGGTACGGTCAGAGGCTCGATGTTTGGGAACCGCGCCTCCACCGACTCTAACTGGACGTCCCGCGGGATATCGATCAACACCGGGCCCGGTCTACCTTCTTGGGCTGTGTGAAAGGCTTCCCGGATGGTGGGAGCCAAATCTTCCGACGACATGACCATGTAGGTCTTTTTGGTGCATGACGCGGCGATGGAACAGATGTCACACTCTTGGAAGGCCTCTGTTCCCAAGGCGGACCGGGCGACCTGGCCAGTTATGGCCACCAGCGGAACTGAGTCTGCTTTGGCGCCCATAATACCGGTAACAAGATTGGTGGCGCCGGGCCCGGACGTGGCCACGCAAACTCCAACCTTGCCGGTGACCCTAGAGTATCCATCAGCCGCGTGGGCAGCCGACTGCTCGTGGCGTACGAGAATGTGGCGCAACTGAGGATAGGACCAGAGAGCGTCGTAAAATGGGAGAATTGCGCCCCCGGGATGACCGAACACTACATCGACCTTTTCCCGGATGAGGCTTTCGCAGATGACTTCCGCGCCTTTCAGTTTCAAAGCAGACTCCTTAAAGACGAACCTTCTCCTGCAGAGAAAAGTGTCAGGAGTGCCGCTTTCGGGAAAAAATAAATCCCGCCCCACATAGGGACGGGACGAATTCGTGCCCGCGGTACCACCCTATTTATCCCGATATACTCGGGACCTCTCTAGCAGGACACCAACATGCCCCGTCGTTGCTAACGGGCGACGATCCCCGACCTGGCCTACTAGTCTTACTTGACTGACATTCGGCTGGCGGCTCCGGAGGGATTTTCGGCTAGGTTCGATGCGCCTGCTTCCACCGTACCAGGCTCGCTTGGCATCTACTCCTATCTACTCGTCTCCATCATAGCCTTTCACGATGAAATTAGCATACGCCCGTTCAAACTGTCAATATATTGGCCCACCGGCGAAGGATTGCCCGGCCCGTATGTTAGTATGATTCGAGAGGAATAGACCCTTGAGCGCCGATCAGCAAGCCGACCGACTCGACAATCTTTCCGGTGACCCACCAGGGATTGGGCCCCACCCATCGCAGGAGTTCTCGCCCGAGGTTGATGTCACAATTGGGATCGAAGCACAGGGCGAGGTCCAAGTCGCCCCACCGGTGTACCATTCTACAGGGGTTAATCCCGAAATCCCACTAGAGTTAAATACGGTACGCGAAGCAGTGGCCACTGACGTTCAATTTCAGGCCCGACCGGAACTATCGGAGACGGCCGACGGGCGGAGTCAAGCAACCAAAACCACAGGGCACAAAATTCGACAGGTGTCCCTGCTTCCAGGTGAGTCTCCGACCCATATTTTCTCCGGAGACGAAGGCCTCATTGCGGAACTGCCCGGTACCGGACAACTATTGGTGCTTACCAACCAGCGGTTGATCGCGTTCTGCAACGTAGGCGACAAACAAGAGACCTATCTGGTGCCGATGAACGAGGTCAAACATGTGGTGGTGAAGGCTGGTAGCCGCAGCGCCTCCATGCTGTTGCAGGGTTCACTGCTGGCGGCCGCCGGGATCTTTATCTATCTGGTATTGGGTTATTGGCTGACCAACCAGATTGAGGGTCCAACCATCCCAGTGCTCCATATGGACGTGGCGCCTTTCATCGCACTCATTGTCGTACTGACCGGCCTAGCAATGATAGTCCAGGTGTATTTCACTAAGCCTGACGGCACCGTAACCGTCCAGGGTGATGGTCTGCAGTTCGTATTGCCGTTCCATGGGGATGACGCTCAGCGGCAGATATTTGAAATGGTCAACTCGGCCTTCGCCGCCCGCCATACCATGCTGCAAGACGGAACCCTAGAGGAAGCCGGACACAGTCCGCTGTCGGGCACTGCGGGCGACTCATCAATAATGGGGAGTGCTAATGCTTCGCAGCAGGCCGACGGGGACGACTCGGAGTCTCCCTAGGTTTACTCAACCTAGAGGTAACCCTGGGTTGACGTCCAATTCCATCGGCCACTGCTCGCCTCGTCGGGCCTGAAAATAGCCGCAGGACGCGATCATCGCCCCGTTGTCAGTGCATAATATAGGCGCCGGTATGATCACAGGCAGGGGAGAGAGCCGGGTAATTTCCTCACGGAGGCGGGCGTTTGCCGTAACACCGCCGCCCAGCACCAGTCCCTTGACCCTGTATTTAGCGGCCATATCCATCAGTTTCGTGGAGACCACGTCCACTATGGACTCCTGAAATCCCGCCGCCATCTCCCGCACCAGCTCGGCCAGTTGATTCTCGTCGATCTCGGGCGACGGCGTAGGGTAAATGTCCCGGTTTTGCGCCAGATGGAGCAAGGCCGTTTTTAATCCACTGAAGCTAAAATCCAGAGAGTCTTTCATCCACGCCCGCGGCAATTTCACTTCTCCGTGGGCGCCCTGAGAAACCCGTTGGATTTCAGGCCCTCCTGGGAAGCCCAGCCCCAAGATACGCGCAGCCTTATCGAACGCCTCGCCCGCCGCGTCGTCCCTGGTCTGCCCCACCAGTTTGTATTGTCCATGACCTTCCATCAGCAGCAGGTCGGTGTGTCCGCCCGACGCGACCAGGCAAGCCAACGGAAACCCAGGATCCTCTTCTGGGTCGGTCTGGGTGAGCCAGGAAGCATAGATGTGGCCTTCAAGGTGGTTGACTCCAATTAGGGGCACGCTCAGAGAGTAGGCTATAGCCTTGGCGGCGTTAAGGCCAGTGATCAGCGAGCCTGCCAGGCCGGGTCCGTAGGTTACTGCCACAGCGTCGATGTCCTCCAACTTCACCCCGCCACCCGACAGCGCTTGTTCTAATACCGGCACCAAGTCTCGAACGTGCTGTCGCGATGCGATTTCCGGCACCACGCCGCCGTGAGCAGAGTGAAGGTCCGACTGGGAGGAAATGATATTAGAAAGGGCAAGGCGACCGTCTTCGACCACCGCCGCGGCCGTCTCGTCACACGAAGTTTCGATACCTAAGATTCTGGTTGGCATGTTACATTCTACGATTGAAGTTCATATAGCTACGCATATTGCCCATTTTGTCCAGACGCGTAGCGGTTGGGGGTTAACTTTACACTCAAAAAGGGCGATGCTATTATCGAGAATAAGGCCGAATTTGCTGCTTGGCAACTCTTTTGGCTCCTCTGGAGGTGGCTCCCAATATATGGACGCAAGTGACTCGTGGCGTTTAGCACTTCTTGCAGTTTGTCTCGCCTTATCAGGATTCTTCTCAGCTTCGGAAACCGCATTCATTGCCCTGCCCAGAGCCCGCTTGCTCCACTTGGTAAGGCGCGGTCAGCCCGGAGCCAACCGGGTGGCTCATCTGATCCAGCGCCCCGAACGGTTCCTTGCTACTGTACTTCTTAGCAACAACCTGGTAAATACCGCCGGCGCCGCCTTGGCCACGGTACTCGCCGTCGGCCTGATTGGCAACGACTCGCTGGCCGTGGTGGTCGCAACTTTGGGAGTAACTCTGGTGGTATTGCTCTTCGGCGAAACGCTGCCTAAGACTGTTGCTTGGCACCGGTCTGAGCGGGTTGCCTTCGCTGTTTCCGGCCCACTGACTGTCGTTGAGTTGGTCCTCTCTCCGGCTGTTCAGTTGCTCCAAGGTTTCAGTACGTTGACGAATAAAGCTCTGGGTATTTCGGGGATGTCCGCTGGCGTGGGCGACGAGGAGATCCGAACGCTGATAGCGGCCGGCGCCCAGACCGGGACGGTGGAGGCTTCGGAGGCGGCCTTGTTGGAGAAGGTCTTTCGCTTCGGCGACCGGCAGATGCGGGAGATAATGACGCCTCGGCCGGAGATCATCTGGCTGGAGCGGGGCACTCCATTGTCCGACTTTTTGTCCATCTACCGGGAAAACAGTCATACCCGGTTCCCGGTGTACGAAACTACCATGGAGAATGTACTCGGCGTCCTATCGGTTAAGGACGTGCTATCCGACATGAGCGGGGGTACCTCAAACCTGGCCGGCGATGCTACACGGATGCTTCGGCCGGCTTTCTTTGTCCCCGAGACCAAGAGCGTTTCGGAGACATTCAGTGAGATGCGTCAGGGCGGAC
>CAZYBD010000045.1:0-2730 GCA_964645515.1 uncultured Dehalococcoidia bacterium
CCATGGCCACTACTCGCCCGTCGCCCTGTAGGCAACGGACCACGGCGGCCTTGTCTTGAGGCAGTACCTCTGCCTCCACACGGCCGATCTTCAGTTCGTTGGCTATAGCCTGAGCGGTGCGCGGGTTATCACCAGTCAGCATAACAACGGCCAGGCCCATGTCTTGCAGACGGGCCACACCTTCTCGCGCACCAGGTTTCAGGGTATCGGCGACAGCGATAATGCCCCTGGCCTGGCCCCCGGACGCTAAGAACATGGGCGTCTTTCCCTGCCCGGCCATATACTCTGCGGAATCCGCCAGGCCGTTTAAGGTTACTCCAACATCCTCCATCAACGCCCTGTTGCCCAGACTCACGGTATATCCGTTCACCAATGCTGAAATGCCCCGACCGGGTATGGCTTGGAAGTCGGCCGCCGTCTCCAGGTCCAAGCCTCGGCGGCGGGCTTCCTGGACGATAGCTTCAGCCAACGGGTGTTCCGAATTTCGCTCGGCAGAGGCCGCCAACACCAGCAATTCCTCTTCGGACCCACCAGTAGTCAGCAGGTCCGTGACCAACGGCTTTCCGGTTGTCAAAGTGCCGGTCTTGTCTAGTACCACGGTATCCACCCGGTGCGCCGTTTCCAAGGTCACCGCCTGTTTGACCAGGACACCCATCTCCGCTCCCTTACCGGTGCCCACAATGATGGCGGTGGGCGTGGCCAGACCCAAAGCGCACGGGCAAGCGATTATTAACACCGCCACCAGTACCATAGTGGCCAAAGTTAGCGCCGGCGCCGGTCCCAAGAGCAGCCAGAACAGGAAAGCGGCCAAGGCTATCGCGATCACTACCGGGACGAAATAGGCCGCCACCCGGTTCGCCAAGCGCTGAATGGGAGCTTTAGAGCCTTGAGCTTCCTCCACCAGTCGTATAATTTGGGCCAACAGGGTATCCAAACCCACCTGAGTAGCCCGGTATTTAAAGGCTCCTTCTTTGTTCAGAGTAGCGCCGTAGACCAGGTCGTCTGGCGATTTTTCCACCGGCATGCTCTCGCCGGTCAACATCGACTCATCGACTGCCGAGATGCCCTCGGTCACTTCGCCGTCCACCGGGAGTTTTTCCCCGGGTCGAACCAGCAGAATGTCGCCAAGCGCCACTTGGTCTACCGGTACATCGGTCTCAACTCCGTCCCGCACCACCCGGGCTGAAGTAGGGCTGAGGCCAATCAATCTGCGGATAGTTTCCGAAGTCTGACCGCGCGCCCGGGCTTCTAGAAAACGCCCCAACAGGATCAGCGCGATAATTACTGCGGCGGTGTCAAAGTATACCTTGGCCTCGATTTCGGCCTCAGCCAGGACACCAGGAGCGACCACATCCAACAGCACCACTACCACGCTATAAACGTACGCCGTAGTGGTACCCAAGGCTATCAAGGTGTGCATGTTGGCTGTGCCATGCCGAACCGCGCCGATACCAGACGCGTAGAAAGTGGCGCCGGCCCAGAACTGTACTGGAGTCGCCAGGGCCCACAACAGGAACGGATAGTAACTCCTGTCCATCAAATGGGAGGCCCATGGGAATCCGTCGAAACTGCCCAAAAAGACCAAGACTGCCCCAACGGCGGCAAGAAGCAGGCGATTACGAAGACTATGAATTTCCTTAACCCTGGAGAGACGTTCCAGCTCCCGTTCCCGGTTGCCGACGTCGTTGGTCCCTTCGACTCGGTAGCCAGCCCCCTCCACGACCCCCCGCATGTCGTGCAGGGTAACCAGTCCGTGGATATACTCGACGGCAGCCTTGTCCACTCCCAGGTTCACGCTGACATTGGTAACGGCGGGTATGCTCTTCAATGCGGTTTCCACATGAGAGACACAGGAGGCACAAGTCATACCGCCGATGTTGAGGAACACGGTCTGGGTGGCGACGCCGTAACCGGCATCCTCCACCGCCATTCGCATTGCCTTTACTGGCACCTTATCCTCTACGATGCGGACTGCCGCCTTTTCTGTGCCTAGGTTCACCGACACATCATAGACGCCCGGAACGTTTTTGATGGCCGATTCAACGTGGCCCACGCAAGCAGCACAGGTCATGCCCTCAATTGGGAGGGTGATTATTTTAGATTCATTCTCGTATACTGCCATGGTCTGGTGAGTCCTGCTGGCATCCGATACTACTCGATACCTTCCACAAAGAGCAGATCTCCGGTGGAGGCTCTCTGGCGTACGGCCTTCGCGGCGGAGTACTCGGGCGAGTTGTACCACTCTTTCGCCCGATCCACACTGTCGAATTCGATAACCACCAGCCGGTTGGGAGTCCAGGCGCCCTCCGCAACATCGGCGGCCCCACCACGCACCAAGTATTTGCCGCCGTAGGCTTCAATCGTGCCGGGGACCATTCCGCGGTATTCTTCGAAAAGGGTGGGATCGGTAACGTTTACATTTGCGATCACATACCCTGCCATCAGCCTGTTCCTCCTTAACGTGATTGACGGTCTATTTGTTTGCTAGCAAGTAGAGGTCTCGTAGTTCCTCCACCAGCTCATCGGCCCGTCCAGTGGTCATGCCTTCGAGCACGCAGGAACGCAGGTGGCCCTCCAGCAGCAAACTCTCCATCTTCTCGATGGCTCGCCGGACGGCGTAGGTCTGCTTGAGGACATCCACGCAGTATTTGTCCCCCTCCAGCATCTTCCCGACACCCGAGAGGTGACCTTCTATATAACTAAGGCGTCTGAGAGCCTCCTCTTTAACCT
>CAZYBD010000046.1:0-10773 GCA_964645515.1 uncultured Dehalococcoidia bacterium
AACCAACGTTCACCCGGATCCAGTCCTAAGGCCGCTTACAGAGAAATCGTGCTTCGACAAACCCACCTTAAACTGTCGATGATCGAGCACTGACGACTGGCCCACATCGACCACCGAGTAATTCGAGTGACAGCCGGAAACTACCAGTCGGGAGAATAGTCCTCCGCGTCGTTGTTGGTCAGCCGTCGTTGCCCTACGCCATCGGAATCCATCACGAAGATTTCCCCCGGACCATAAAGGTGAGAAACAAACGCGATCTGTTCGCCGTCGGGCGACCAAACCGGTGTCAGATCGTCCACCGCGTTGGTGGTCAGTCGTAGCTGTTTCGAACCGTCTTCGTGCATGGTGTAGATTTCAGCGTTATCATCTCGTCGAGATACAAATGCGATGGTATTGCTATCCGGAGACCATGATGGGGAGAGGTCAGCCGCCGGATGTTGGGTCAGTCTGGTCAACTCAGTATCGTCTTGCCAGCTGCTATTTTTCAACTTGCTGACCAGATAAATGTCGTTGTTGCCTTCTGTAGTACGAACGAAGGCGATATGTTTCCCGTCGGGCGACCACGAAGGGTGACTGTCAGTTTCGGTGGTCAGATGGAGTAGGTTTACCCCGTCAGGGTTGCGCAACCAGATGCCCCGCTCGTCTTCGTCGCCCTCCCGGTAGAATGCCAGCCAGACCCCGTCGGCCGACCAGTTGCCCAGGCTATCGTCGGCCGCCTTGGAGGTCAGCCTTGTGGCACGACGGTCCTCCGGGTTTAGGACATATATTTCGGAGTTGCCGTCTTGGTGGGACACGAAAGCCACACTCTCCCCACTAGGAGACCAACGGGGCGAATGGTCGTCGCCGTTGGTGTTGGTCAGACGCTGGATCGCGCCTTCTTGAGCGTCCAGCAAGTTGATTTCCAGATCGCCCGATTCGTCGGACACGAATATGATCCGGTCCCCATCTGGGGACCAAGCCGGCTCAAAGTCGCTGCTGCGGTTGTCGGTGAGCGGAGTGGTCTCGCCAGTTTCGGGGTTCAGGATGTAAATTTCGGCGTCGCCATCAACTTCTGACACAAATACAATTTGTCCGCCACCAGAGGATCCGCAGGCAGCCGTCAAACAAAAGAGTCCAGTCACAAACATGACGACTATGACTGACCGGCGCCAACATGTCCTGGCAAATTTCGACAACATGCACTCCTGAACTTGGAGTTGAAGACTGTTGGAATTTAAGGAGACCGCCACAACCGTTACCACTCTTGCGCTAATAATTTCTCACTCTATGGATTATAGCCAAAACGGCGGACTAATTATTGCCAACCGCACCCCTGGATTGACCAAATTCACCTCTCCTCGGCAGGCGCTTGACATCGTCTTAACGCTTCACTAGCATCTGCCCCAAGCTCACTCCCTACACCCCACTAGAGGCACATCGTGAAAGCATTGATTGGCGCTGACCTGATCGACGGTACCGGCGGCCCGGTGCTCAAGAATGCAGTTTTATTATTGGACAACGACCGAATCGAAGCGGTTGGAGTTCGGGGGGCCGTGTCGATACCACCCGGCTCGGAGGAGTTGGATGTAACTGGACTGACACTGCTGCCAGGATTGATTGACACCCACGACCATTTGGCCCACAAAAACTACACGTTACTCAGCCGTTGGGAGATAGAAGAACCCATATCCTTAGCCCACTTGAAGACGGCCAAGGCCATAGAAGACTCATTAGCCGCGGGGTACACCTGCATACGCGACGCCGGTGGCATGGACGCCGGATTCAAAGACGCCATTGACGAAGGCCTGTTAATCGGCCCTCGGATACTGGCGGCAGTTTCCATCATTTCCCCCACGGGGGGAATTGGGGATGCAGTCAGCCCGTCAGGACACCGATCCACCTACCGCAGCGACCCCATGTACCCGTCGGGAGTGGCCAACGGGCCGGAGGCGGTCCGCAATGTCGTGCGTGAAATGGTGCGGGTTGGCGCCGATGTCATCAAATTCGCGACCACAGGCGGGGCCAGTTCACGCTACGGCCACGGTCCCAAAGACATCGCTTTCGGAGCCGACGAGGTGAAGGCGTTAGTGGACGAAGCACGTTCGCAAGAAAAACTCACAATGTGCCACGCATTAGGCGGACCGGGCCTACGGATGTGCATAGAGGCCGGCGTGGGCTCAGTCGAGCATGGTTGCTATCTGGCGGAGGACCCGGATCTTTTTCGGATGATGGCAGACAAGAACACATTCTTCACCCCTACCTTCGAGGTGTACGAATTTCACTCCACTGTCAGCGCGCCCCATGTACAAGAACGGGCCACGGCGTTGATGAAGGTTCACCAGGAAAGCCTTCACCAAGCGATATCCGCAGGGGTGAAAGTAACGGCTGGTACCGACGCCGGTGGATTTGTTCATGCTGACAACGCCCGTGAAATCGAACTAATGGTGGAACGAGGGCTTTCGCCAATGCAGGCGATCCAGACCGCAACCGGTTGGGCCGCCGAATGCATTGGCATGGAGAAACTGATTGGCACTCTCCAGAAAGGCAAGCAGGGCGACGTTATTGCTGTCGACGCCAATCCCCTCTCCAACATCGGAGCCCTCCGGGACAGGGACCGGATAAAATTGGTGATGAAAGCTGGCAAGGCTCTGATTAACAAATTAGATGCACCAAAGCCGGTGCGCGTGGCCCACTAGGATGGCGGAGGCAGACCAGCAGTCTTCGGTATATTTACGTATCGTAGAGCGCGAGATCCGGAAATGGGGAATTATTCGTTAGTTCCTCGCCGAATGCAAACAAGTTTCGGGACAAGGATAGTTTAATTCTGGCAAATACTCCGAAGCCCATAGTCACCAAGAAGGGATTTTAGCCCCGTGCGAGCGTACACTCGAAGGAAGGCCAGAAGGTCCTTGCACCGTGGGACAATAAAAAAGTTCCGCCACCAGAAATCACCGCAAAGATGAACCCGAGGCGCGTGGACGCGGAAGAATATCGAGGTCACGACTGTCTCTCAGATTTTCACGGTGCCCGTCGAGAACCCGGCCCCGGAACAAACAATCAACTGCCAAATTATCTGCTTGCCTATTCTTGGATACTCGACTACCTGACAGACACTCCCAAAATAGTCTCTACCACCCATGACTTGCCAGAAACGTTCGGGCGGCAACATCGTTACGGCGCCTGGACCCTACGAACGGGTTTTAATTTTTCGCCAATCCTACAACAACAAATAGTCGCTCCAATATTGCCCTACCACGGTCATGGTATTGGGCCTCCCCGACTAAGTTGTCAAGAAATATAATCAAGAAGGTTCCAAGCTACTCGACAACCGTCCTGCAATTGTTACCGTTGATTTGGGTATCGCAGGCACTGCACGCAATTTCGACCTGATCCTCCTCACGTCACACCGTAATTTCGCCTGAACCGCTGGATTAAAGCTGCGCATGAACTGGATCACGGTTTTCTTTATATACCGAACTCCTCTGCTTTCTCTGTCGAAAACCTGTGTCATACAGATCGGCAGTGTATCCTCTCGTTCTTGTATTATTAATCAATGCGTTTCCACGTCCTAACCTTGTTTCCCGAGGCTTTTAGCCAGCCGCTCGAGTTCAGCATAATTGCTCAGGCTTGCCGCAAGGGACTCATTTCCTTGGAAATTACCAACATTCGAGACTTCACTCACGATAACCATAGTACAGCTGACGATTATCAGTTCGGCGGTGGCAACGGGATGGTAATGAAGGCCGAACCTGTGTTTGAAGCCATAGAAGCCGAGCTCGGACTGTACACTGAGGTGGAGCGGGAGCAAATCCCAATCGTTTTGCTCACCCCTCAAGGTGAGACGCTCACCCAACAATTAGTCGAAGATCTGTCCTCCGCCCCCGCGTTGGCCCTAATTTGCGGCCATTACGCCGGAGTGGACGAGCGAGTGGTTGAGAGTCTCGCCACACGGCTAATTAGCATCGGCGATTTCGTCTTGACCGGTGGCGAATTAGCGGCGATGGTGCTCATAGACTCGGTGTCGCGCTTGGTTCCGGGTGTGGTGGGTTCGCCCGCCAGCGTATCCGAAGACTCCATCACATCGGGTCTGCTGCAGCATCCGCTCTACACTAGACCAGCCGAGTTTCGGGGCATGGAAGTCCCCCAGGTGTTGCGTTCCGGAAATCACAAAGAGATCGACCTCTGGCGCCGGAGACAATCTCTGAAACGCACGCTGGAGCGCCGCCCCGATCTGTTGCGGTCGGCTCAACTCAACAAAGAAGACGGCGATTACTTAGCCGAGCTGGGTTACGAGGCCAATGGGAAAGTCTGATTTCAAGTTCCACACGCCGATGCGTGTACGTTGGATGGAGTGCGACGCCCAGGGCATAGTTTTCAACGGGGCCTACATGGGTTATTTGGAGGTGGCCCAGTCGGAGTATTTTCGCAACCTGGGGTTCAGCATATACCGCATCGCCCAGAACGGGTATTTCGACTTTGTAGTGATTAAGACCACCCTTGAATACAAAGCACCAGCACGTGTTGACGAAATGATCGAAGTCTACGTCAGGCTATCCAATTTCGGGGACACCAGCATGACTCTGGAAATGGAGATCTACCATGAGAACGAGGACCGACTACTCACCCGAATGGAGGCCATCTACGTAGGCTATGATGGCCCCACGGAGACCGCGTGTCGCATCCCTGATGACATCCGGCAGTTGGTAAGTCATTTTGAACAGACCAGCGAAGTACTGCCCATCAGCCAGTTCTCCGAGTTGGGGAAAGCCCCCCCAGGAGGTCGTAACAGAACTACATCACAGCGTTGACGGAAATCGTCGCTATGCTTAGACTAAAGTTAAGTTTTAGCCAGTTCCGTCCGGCCGCAACAGGCCCAAGAGCTGACGTCTGGTAGTTCACCACATGGCCAGAATATTTGACCTACATATCCATACGACCAAAGGCAGCAGCGATAGCAGTCTCACGCCCGAGGATTTGATCCTGGAGGCCGATAGACTGGGACTGCGAGGCCTCTGCATCACTGAGCACTCTGGGCCCTGGGATCGCCACGAATTCCAGAAGTTCGCCGCCCTACACAGCGTGGTACTTATACGCGCCATGGAGGTCGAGACAGACATGGGGCATATGCTTGCGTTTGGACTCGACCGATACCAGTCAGGGTTTGGCCAAGCCGCCATGCTCCGCCAAGCGGCTACGGCCGCAGGTGGGTTCGTAATCACCGCTCATCCGTTCCGCGGAGTGCTCAGTAGCGGCGGTCGCCGCGACCGCGCCCTGATCTACCAATCGGTTCCCGACGATCTTCCGACGACCCCAGAAGATGCCATGGAACATCCAGTGTTCAAACTAGCAGACGCGGTGGAAGTGGCCAACGGCGGCACAATCGACCAGGAGAATGACTTCGCCATGAGCGTAGCTGGCCTACTGAACCTGCCGCTTACAGGCGGCAGTGACGCTCACTCGGTCCACGGTCTGGGCAAGTTCGTCACCGAGTTCCACGACGAAGTGACCTCAGAGCAAGAATTTTTAAGGGCACTGCACTCGGGTCAATACCATCCGGTGGCTGGTTTGCGCAGTGGCAATCTAACACCCTTCTCGTCGTCATCACTTTAATCCGATTGTTTTAATGCGGAGCAGTCACTCACGGATAGTCCCCGGAACCTGAACGCCAATCGGCCAAGGTTGGGAGCACCCGTGCTAAAATCAGAGGCGCTTAATCTCTGGGTGAGGAAGGGAGCGGAGTGTAATGGTTTTACGGCCCCAAGAACTGTCCCCTTTTGAGCAAGTTCATGTCGCTCTCGACCTCGAGACCACCGGCCTGGACTCCTCGCGTCATGCCATTCTCGAAGTCGGCGCGGTGCGGTTCCAGGGTGATGAGATCATCGATACATACCAGACCCTTGTAAACCCCAACCAGCAGATACCTGATTTCATCCAACGACTCACCCACATTTCCCCAGCGATGGTCAAGAGAGCGCCCTTCTTCTCGACTATCTCCAGCGAGCTAGAAAATTTCCTGGGTGCCGACCCCATCATTGGTCACAACGTGCAATTCGACCTGGGGTTCTTGGCCGCCAACGGAATCCCCCTAAACAACCTATCCTACGATACCTGGGACTTGGCTTCGGTGTTCATGCCGCGGTCTCGCCAATATTCGCTGAAACATCTAACGTCTCACTTCCGTGTGGAACATCGGGACGCCCACCGGGCTTTGGCCGACGCCATGGCCACCAAGACCGTTTTCGTCCATCTGCTCCGAGTGGCTGCCGAGCAAGACAACGACCTGTTGAGCTACATCGCTAACCTGGCAGTCCGCAGTCGTTGGTCCATTGGAAACGCCCTAACTGGGCTAGATGGCGCCGGGGCCGGCGTGCCGTCGTCTGTGGGCCTGACCGGCCTGGACCTAGTACAGTTGGCGGCTCGATTGGGGACACCAGATAAACGCCGGCCCGATGGCTCCTTAGACGGATTGAGCGAGGAGTGCATATCCCAACTACTGGACGCCCAGGGGCCTTTCTCCAAGGTCTTTCCCGGTTTCGAATACCGTAGCGAGCAGGAAGAGATGCTCAGCGGAGTGACCGAAGCTATTTACCACAATGCCAATCTGGTGGTCGAGGGCGGCACTGGCGTAGGCAAATCCATGGCCTACCTGCTTCCCGCTGCCCTTTTTGCTGTTTCAAAAGGGCAGCGGGTGGTTGTCTCCACCAATACCATCAACCTCCAAGAGCAGTTGATAACCAAGGACGTGCCAGCCCTTACGGAAGTCCTGGAAAAGTCCGGAATGACACAACCGGGAACCCTGAAGGCCACGCTACTCAAAGGACGGGCCAACTACCTTTGCCTTCGCCGCTGGAACATATTGGCCCGTAGCGATTCCCCGACCGTGGACGACGCCCGCCTGATATCCAAAACCTCGGTCTGGATGCAAGATACACTAACCGGCGACCGAGGAGAGATAAATTTGGGCGGGCGCGACGCGGCCACTTGGAGCCACGTATCCGCAGGAGACCAAGGTTTTTGTCCCGGGTTGCGGGACGGCTCCCCGTGTTTCTTGAGGGCGGCCCGAGAACGTGCCGATCAAGCTCATATCATCGTGGTTAACCACGCGTTGCTGCTGTCGGACCTGGCCAGAGGCGGCGGTCTCATCCCGGACTATCAGCATCTAATTGTTGATGAAGCCCACAACCTCGAAGACGAAGCGACTCGCCAACTGGGGTTTGAAGTCTCCCAAGACCGGTTGGATGAGGTCTGGGAACCACAGCAGCGTTTGACTACCCAGGTGCGTCTCGCATTAGGCAGCGAGGGATTGGCGTCGGCCGTGCGCCAGGATGCGGAGACTGCGGTTTCCAGCGTAGAGACTGAGGGGCCCAGGCTAAGACAGACCTGGGCCCGGGTGTGGGCCGCTGTTGAAAGGTTCCAAGCCAATTACAACGACGACCAGTCAAGGGTCAACGGCAACAGATTTCAGAGGGACCAGAATCAATTGTTGATCACGCCAGAGGTCAGGTCCACACAGGGGTGGAGTGAACTCCAATTGGCCTGGGAGAACGTCGATGTAGGAGTACAACAGGCAGTACATTCACTGGGACGGCTCCACCGATTTTTGGACTCCACACAGATCCCTGCCGCCAACGACCAGCCGGCTCTGGCGATGGAAGCAGCCAATTTGATTGATAATATCGAGGCACTTCGCCAACGGTTCGAATCAATCTTGGGAAACCCCACCGCCGAAAATATCCACTGGATCGAGGCCAACCAGTCGCGGAATAACATCTCACTCCATTCCGCGCCGTTGGACATTAGCGCCACTCTGTCAGAGCAACTATTCCAGCAGAAAGACAGCGTGGTCCTGACCAGCGCCACCTTGAGCACAGAAGGGAGCTTCCAATATTTCAAACGCCGCGTAGGAGTGGGAGACGACGCGACCGAATTGTTGGTGGGTTCTCCGTTCGATTACGAGAAGGCAGCGCAACTGCTGATTCCCAATGACATGCCTTCACCTTCATCAGATCAGTACGTCGACACCGTTTCCCGTGTTTTGACCGATTTGGGGCGGGCATTAGAAGGGCATACAATGGCGCTGTTCACATCTTATGCTGCGCTCCGGACGGTGGCCCAGAAACTACGTGCACCGCTTATGGCCGACGGTATTCAAGTTCTAGCCCAGAGCGTGGACGGCTCAGCGCCTCAACTGATGGCCCGTTTCGCCGAGGAACCCAACAGCGTATTACTAGGTACCGCAAGCTTCTGGGAAGGCGTCGCCCTTCCATCAGGGTTGCTCAAGGCGTTGGTCATCACCCGACTACCGTTCCAGGTGCCCACGGACCCAGTAGTCAAGGCACGGTCAGATCAGTATTCCGATCCATTCAACGAATACTCCATTCCCCAGGCCGTGCTGCGCTTCCGCCAAGGCATCGGACGGCTCATCCGAAACTAGGGAGATAGAGGGTCAATCGTCCTGTTGGATCAACGGATTACCGGACGTTCCTACGGTAAGTCGTTCCTCCGTTCAGCCCCACCGTGCACCTTGACCCCGTGCAACACGGCAACGATCGGAGCCCTTTCTGCCAAATGGATCGATGGAAGCGGATAGGAAGGAGCTGTGCGACTGGAAGTTGGGCATCCTTTTGATTTGAGCGCGAGCCTGGAGAGCGGTCAGGCCCATCGCTGGCGCCGGGTAAGCGGTTGGCACATTGGCGTAATCAAGGGGGATTTGGTCCGCATCCGACAAACACCGCAGTCCGTGGAGTTCCAGTCTGCTCCGACCAATGAAACCGAAATGATCCCCAAGTTGGCAGATTACTTCCGCTTGGACGACGATCTCGACGCTATATACGCCGACATAAAGCGAGATCAGCGTGTGGCGGAGATGGTGGAGCGATATCCCGGCCTGAGGATCTTGCGCATTGAACCATGGGAATGCCTAGTGTCCTTCATTTGCTCAGCTAATTCCAACATCCCCAGAATTCATCAGAACATGGAGCGCATGTCTGAGGAGTTTGGTTCGCCAGTAAGCCTGAAAGGCTGTACCAGACACACATTCCCCACGCCGGCCGCCCTGGCGGAGGCGGGCGAGATGGAGTTGCGCCGGTTGGGCCTCGGGTTCCGTGCGCCCTACGTCCACAAGGCCGCTCAGGCGGTCTTGGAGAACCGCCTGGATCTGGCCGAACTGGTACGGGTTTCCTACCGTGAGGCCAAGTTAGCGCTAATGGAATGCCCGGGAATCGGTTCCAAGATAGCCGACTGTATAGCGGTCTTCGCCCTCGACAAGTTGGAGGCGTTTCCTATCGATGTGTGGATTAGAAGGGCATTGGGGGAGTGGTATTTCCCGGGTCAAAAGACGCCACCCGACCGGGTCCTGCTAGAGTGGGCCCAAGAGCACTTTGGGCGTTACGGAGGCTACGCTCAACAGTATTTATTCCACGGACGTCGATTACGGGACAAGCCAAAAGCCGACGGTTAATAACTACCCGAGCTCGAGAACCTATGAGTGAACCTCGACTGCACACAAATTGGCCGCCCTTAAAGACTGAGCACCGCCGCGAAACCTTACTTGCACCGGGTGATTTCCTGGACTGGAGTAGAATCCGTTTTAGGCGTCTGTGACTACTTTCAAAGATCCTTTGTTGATTCCCCGGCGCAGAACGATACAGGTCAAGGTTCACGACCCCTACGACTAGATCCCATTCCTCCTGTGCTGTAACTCAATCTTCCTAATTTGAAGCGATTTCAAAACCAAGATACCTATTCTATTACTCTGAGTCAGAGGTGGTTTTATATGCCGGGGACAAAGACGCAGAACAGATAGTTCCCCGCTGATGTCGGTTGTCTAATCTTGGGTAAGAACCAGCTTGCCGAAGAAGTTAGTCGCCTCCATCGCTTGATGGGCGGCCTCTGCTTCCGCGAGGTGGAAGGTGCGATCTACCACCGGACGTACTGCGCCACGGTTCAACATTTCCACTATCTCTCGCATGTCCTCTTTGGTGCCCATATACACGCCGTGAATCTCTTTTTGCTGGCTAAATAACAGGCCCAAGTGCAAATCGGCCCTGAGGCCCGTCGTTGCTCCACAGATACCGTAGCGACCACCGTTACGAAGCGACGCGAACGCCGGGCCGAAGAAGTCGGCACCAACATGGTCCACTACACAGTCGACCCCGTCGCCCCCGGTCAATTCACGGATCCGGTCCCGAATGTTTTCCTCTTTGTAGTTGATCACTTCGTCAGCGCCCAGTTCTTTGGCCTTGGCCGCTTTCTCCGGGGTACTAGTGGTTGCGATGATGCGGGCACCGATTACGTCGCGCGCGACCTGTATGGCAGCAGTGCCCACCCCGGCCGATGCAGAGAGCACCAACACCGTCTCCCACGGTTTCAGTTGAAGGCGCCGAATCAGCATGTTCCAGACCGGCAGGTAAGTGGTCGGCACGGCGGCGGCCTGTTCAAATGTAATCTGGCTGGAGATCAAATGGGCGTTGGCCGCTGGGACGGAGATATATTCGGCGTAGCTTCCGTCCACGGTGCTGCCCAAGAACTGGGATCGCCGGCACTGGTCGTCTTGCCCAGCCAGGCACGTGCGACATACCTGACAGCTAAGTTTGGGGTTGACCACCACTCGGTCCCCCAGCTTCAGGCTATCAGTACCAGTCTCTACTATCTCGCCTGCGCAGTCGCCACCCAGAATGAACGGCGGCGGGAACTCCCGTTGCAGGCCGCGACTGCCTTCCCTGGTATACACATCCAGGCGGTTGACCCCCGTGGCGAGCACTCGTACCTTTACCTCACCGGGCAGCACTGCGG
>CAZYBD010000047.1:0-5451 GCA_964645515.1 uncultured Dehalococcoidia bacterium
GAGATTTCTTCCATCAGTTTTGGATAAGTGGCTACAAACCGGTAGTTGAAATCGGTAGGCCCGATGCTTTGCACTTCCAAGCGGCGGCTTTCAGGATCGTCGAACCGCATCACGTCATCCCCTGGGCTCGTCATCCGCGCAGTGACCTGCAATATTCGCAACTCTCGCAACAGCCAAACAAATATCGTACCGGCCCAGTTGGAGCGGTGGTAGCAAAGAACGAAACGTCCGTGACGGAGCAGGACGCCAATTAAAATCGGCAGT
The DNA here is from genome assembly GCA_964645515.1 of uncultured Dehalococcoidia bacterium. Classification (GTDB taxonomy): domain Bacteria; phylum Chloroflexota; class Dehalococcoidia; order Lucifugimonadales; family UBA3495; genus VXOI01. The sequence continues at coordinate 265 of CAZYBD010000047.1, forward strand.
AGCAAGAAGCCGAGATTGGTCGTCCAGACCATGACAGGACGGTTCCCAGTCCCTCTGTTATTGGAACTCAAGGTCGTTGACACTACTTCCGAACCAGGTAATGGCCCAGAATCAACGCGTCCATACCACAACAGAAGAAAGTCCGAATGGCATCAGTCGGCGTTGCTACTATGGGTTCGCCGTTGAGATTGAACGAAGTATTGAGCACCACCGGAACTCCGGTGAGCTGGTCAAAGGACTGAATCAGACCGTAGAACAGTGGGTCTACTGTCTTGGAAACTGTCTGAAGCCTCCCGCTCCCATCCACATGGACTACCGCCGGAATTAGATCGCGCTTGGCGGGTTTAACGGGATAGACCTTTTCCATGTAGGAGACCTTGTCTCCTTCTGGCATATCGAACCAGTCTGAGGCCTTCTCTTCCAGTATAGCCGGAGCAAAGGGACGGAAGCTTTCACGGTATTTGACAGCAGCGTTAACCAATTCTTTGGTCTTGAGGTTCCGGGGGTCGGCCAGGATTGACCGGCTACCCAGCGCCCGTTGCCCGAATTCCATCCTGCCCTGGAACCATCCTAGCAGAGTGCCGCCTTTTAGGAGTTCTGCGGCCACGCTGCCAATGTCTTCGTGGCGCTCGAATGGAATCTTGAAGCCCCGCAGGCTTTCTTCGATCACTTCGTCGCTGTATTCGGGACCCCAAAAATTATGCTCCTGGACGTACCGGGGCGTTTGGTTCAGCATGCAGTTATAAACGTACAACGCAGCACCGACCGAGACTCCGCTATCGTCTGGACAGGAGGTAATGAACAGTCTTTCGAAGGGTGTATCTCCCAGCACCTTGCCGTTGTAGACCGAATTCATCACACAGCCGCCAGATAACGCCAGGTTGGTCTGGCCCGTCTCTTTATGCAGGTGGGTAAGCATGTGCCTGAATGTTTCTTCGAATACCATCTGCATCGCTTGTGCAATGTTGTGGTGGCGGGGTTCGATAGGCTCATCGCTCTGGCGTGGAAGGCCCAACAGCTCTACCAGTTTGCTGGAAAACATTGTGGGCTTGTTGTCGAACATGTAGTAAGAAAAGTAACTCAAGTCCAACTCGAAAGAGCCTTTGGGCAGCAGGTCAACCAAGCCTCGCACCAGCGGGTAGTATTTGTTGCCATTGCCCTCTCCGTAAGAGGCCAACGCCATCACTTTCCATTCGTCGGAGTGGGGTTTGAAGCCGATGAACTCGGTAATGGCGGCGTAGAGTAGGCCTATGGAATGAGGGAGGTTCACGACCTGGAGTTTGTCGATCTGGTTATCGTGACCCACACAGAAAGTGCAGGTCTCATCTTCACCTCTGCCATCAGCTGTTAAAATGGCGGCTTCTGAGAAGGGGGACATTAAGAAAGCGTTGGCCGCATGGGCCATGTGGTGGTTGACGTAAACCACCCGGGTGTCTTTTTCGGGCAGATGAATAATTTGCTCGATTCCTGACACTTCAGGGTTTCCGTCTTGCCTCAATATGGCTGCCGGTGTGCTACTCAGATACTCGCCGCGCCAGCGCATGTTATCCACGAACCGCCTGTTGGCAGATGTAATGTGGACTCCGGGGTTCCAGGCCACAGCAATGCAGTCGATCGAGTCGAAGGTGCAGTTGCCTTGCTTGAGGCAGAAGTCGATGGCCTGTTCGGGGAAGGCGCTGGACATTTTCCGCCGGTTGAACCGCTCCTCGGCGGCGCCGGCTATGATGCGCCCGTCATCGATAAGGGCTGCTGAAGAAATCCATACATCCGGGGCTATTCCAAGTATTTTCAATTCAACTTACCAATGTGGTGGCATTTCCGAAGACGAACGACACGTCCCAGACGCCGTAGGTTACTGACGCGGCGGTTTGGTACCTTTCAGTTGGACTGCACCGCTGCCATAGAGCAGGCGGGCTAGTGGGTGGTCATACCGGAAGTACAAAGGACTCAAGAACCGACGTACGTTCCGGTATTGAGGGTAGCGACTCAACCGTTGGACTGACTGGAAGCCGTTGTTGTTAAACCAGTCCACCAGCTCCTCTTCTGTATGTTCCAGGTATACCGGGGCTTGGATCCGGTCTTTAATCGACAGTACCAAATCGCGGTCAAAGAGTTGCTCCAGAAGCCCCTGGGGTATTTGCTGCCCCAAATCATCTCCGTTTTGGATCATCTCGGAGATTATCCATTGGTGGGTTTCGGTGAACTGGTCTTCGTGCAAGTTATCCACCAGCGACTTGAACTCGGGATCGGCGTCGTACTTTTGTCGCAGGAAGTTCAGGAATTCCCGGATCAAGCCACCTTTGCCGTTGAGCATTACGTACAATGTGCCGCCCGGCTTGGTCACTCTGGCTAGTTCCCTCAGTCCCTGGTAAACGTCCTGGCTGTGGTGCAAAACACCGGAGCAGTGGACGAAGTCGAACAGTTCGTCGGGATAGTGCAAATCGAGCACGTTGCCCAGGCTCAGTTCGTACCGACCTTCGAACTCTTGGAGCCGGTCAGGGACCGTATCTAGAATTGTGGGGCCGTGCCCGGGATCCAAGTCAAAGGCATGAACCTTCTCAGCTCCCATGCTCATCATGCTGTAGGTGGCATTGGCGTTGGAACCGCAGCCTGCGTCTAGGCAGGTCTTGCCGACGAACCAGTCATCCTCGACTTCTAGGTATTCTGTGGATAAGAGGGACACCAAGCGTTTGAAGATGTAAGGATCTTCACCTTGGGCTTGGTGCAACTCATCGAAGATTGTTCTTGTTTTTTGTTCGAAGCTGTCAGATGCCATATTCGCTCAGACTTGGGGTTAACTACTCTCGGCTAATCCGCAGATGACACCGTCGGTGTCAGGTTGATTGCCATATTTTTTACGTGTTGGCTGCCTCCGGCCTTGGCCTCAGCGATAAAGTCCGGTATTTTAGGCTCGCCGTGAATCCCGCGCCAGATATTTTCGTACTCGTCTAATCGTTTCTGGTCGCCTTTCACCATCAATTCCCGGAGACCGAGCAACTCCACCGCGTTAAAATTTTCAGAAATTACCGCAGTGATTTTGGTGGCGTCACCCAGGTCCAGTAGGTAGGCTTCCATATCGCCGTTGTATTGCTCTAAGATGCGGCTCCTGTAGCGATAGAACCATTCAGAGCCCGGGTACGGCGTGGCAAAGAAGGGAAACACCACGATACCCATCTTTTCCCAAGCTTTCATGCTGTCCCGCATGCTGTCGAAAAAATCGTCGGGAAATCCGACGATCTGGTTTGGAATGGGCCGAATCCCCGCCGCCAGAGTGTCCCGGATGGCATCGATGTTGTGTTGGGGCGTAGTTCCCTTGCCCAGGTTCTTGAGGACCCGCTCAGAAAATGACTCCAGCCCGTACACCAGATGACTGCACCCTGCGCTCCGCATTGTGTGTAGCACGTCTTGGTTGTATAGAGTGGCGTGACTGGTCCCAGACCAGTGTACCCCTTCACAGGTCTTGGGGTTATGCTCCACTCCGTCCCGTACGCACTGGGGTTGGAGTCCGGCGTCGATCCAACGCTCACAAATCTCCGGTAGCCATTTCCAGCGAGTAAAGGCGTTCATGGTCATCATGTTTTCGTCCAGAAAGGCCAAGAAGTCCACCCCGAACCGCTCGTGGGCGTACTTCGCGAGATTCACTATGTATTCAGGGCTGTGCCAGCGGATGTTCCTCTTCCAAGTGAAAGCGACGTCGGTCTCACCTTCACTGTTCTCCACGTATTCCATGTCACCGCTGATGCCCAAGTGGAAGCAGAACCGGCAGATGAGTGAGCAGCCGTAGCTAGCGTTGATATCCAGCCGACGTCGCGACTGCATTCCTTCTTCGCTGACTAGTAGGCTACTGTTCTTGAAGTATATATCCAACGGAAACATCTCCCAGGCCGGATAAGGGAGTGTGTCCAGGTCTTGAATCAACGGCCGTTCCGGAGTGATATGCGCTTTACCGGTCCGGTCGCGGTAGATGACTCCTTTGATCCCCGAGAAATCTCGTTCTCCTTGGTCGACTGTGTCCAAGACCTCAGGGAAGGTTTCGAAGGCCTCGCCTACTACGCCGACATCCACTTCGGGAAGGAATTTCATTATTTCCCGAGGCATGCTGGTGAGGAACCCGCCCCCAGCAACGATCGTGGCCTTGGGACTGTAGGTCCTAGCGAAGTTTACGATTTCTTTAATGGAGCCGTAAGCCGTGGTTATACCCCCTACCGCTATTACGTCCCATTCGTCAGCTTCTATGGCCTCTTGAAGCACGCGCTCACCAGCGCGCCAGGCGTTGACGTCATAAATCATTACTTGGTGGCCGCGCCGGTCGGCGATGCTGGCCAGTAGTGCCATACCGTAAGGGAGGTGGCGGGCCACGTCTTCTTCGCGGACTAGCGGGTTGATGAATAATACTTTCGCCATTAGGCTTGCTCAACTTTCGAAAGGTTTGCTCGGGCACGATCACGTTTCTTCAAGAAACTCTCCAATTTGGTGTACTTGACTCCTTTGCCGAACACTGTTCCCCCCTCGGTGCAGTTATAAGTGGTGCACGGTGCCAGTCGGGAGAGTTCGAGGAGACCTTGACGGAACCAATAGTAAGCTGGGTCGGCATACCAGGTCTCCTTGAGGTGAGGGTTGTAGACATCGATGAACGCTTCTTCCACCCGATCGCCGAATAGCTCCACCAAATCGGTGTAATACTGGGTAGCGGTGATGGGATTATCTGGCGGGTACCCAAGATCCATCCCCGTTAGGACAACATCTTTGGCTTTCAATGTCGATGCCGCAAACACCCAAGATGAGGTGCCCACATTGCCGCCGGTCACCATGAGAGGAGTTTTGTTAGTTAACTCGTAAATCCCACGGGAGAAGCTGTCCGGCTCTTCGTAGTCGTCATACATGGGGTTCCACCAGTAGACGGCCATCCCGGATTCCAAGCAACGGTCTCGAACAACAGGGTGAACACTGGTGGCCAGGACCGCCTTAATTTTGGAGCCGTGGCAGTCAACCAATTCCGTGATCTGCCGGTTCCAGTTCAGGGCGTTCTGATGCATGGTGGGGTCTAACTCTTGCCGGTGAAAGTATTCATCATCCGGCCGGTTTTCCAGATTGTGATCGCCGAACCAACGAACAACACGGCTTTCGTCCGGGTCTACAACCACAACATAATCAGGTATCAAGCCGTTACGCAGGCAGTACCCCAAG
>CAZYBD010000048.1:0-7031 GCA_964645515.1 uncultured Dehalococcoidia bacterium
TCGGTCTGGGTAATGGACCACCTCTTCAATACAGGGTATATTCGAGAGCGACTTGAAGACCGTCCCTATTATCACCCCTTGGCCACCCTCTCCTACTTGGCAGCCACCACGCAGCGGGTCTCCCTGGGCACCTCTGTCCTAGTGCTTCCGTACCATAATCCCATTGAACTAGCTAAATACACCGCCACATTGGACCAGATGTCCGATGGAAGAGTCATCCTAGGCGTCGGGGTAGGTGCCTTGACAGATGAATTCCAAGCCCTGGGCGTGCCTATGCGACAGCGGGGCGCTTTGACAGACGAGTCCATAGCGGTCATGAAAGAGCTTTGGACCGACTTCTCTCCCAGATACCGAAGCGCCCGCTGGGACTTCTCCGACGTGCGTTTTTCTCCCAAACCGGTGCAGACTCCCCACATACCGCTGTGGATCGGTGGGTCCAGCCCGGGCGCGCTCCACCGTACCGGGACCGTGGGCGACGGTTGGCATCCTACAGGCATAGGGCCCTATGATTTCGCTCTCGGCCTCAACGAGATTTCCGCAATCGCCAAGTCAGCAGGACGGGATGCCGGCGCGATCACCTGGTCTGTAAGGGTCGAGGTAGAAGCCAATGCGGCGTCTTGGAGGGAGAGCTTGGTCAAGCGGGCCCGAATTCCGGGCGACGACCCCGACGCAATTAGGGCAGCCATCGATGCCTACCAGGAGGTGGGTGTAGAGCACGTTGTTCTGGCACCAAATTCTGGAGATATCGGCCGCCTGCGAGATATTATGGCACGTATCGCAGAACAGGTTATCCCGCATTTTCGCTAGGATGTCACGCCAGTGTTCGTATAAGAGCAGGGATTGTCAACGGTTTGGAGGATTGGTTTCGGGCATTTACCCCACCCTAGTACTACGGTTGGTGCCCTCAAGGCATGCTAGTGCGGGTCAAGTAGCCTTCCGCTTCCCGGAGGTCTTTGAATGAATCAACGCTGCACCAGAACGCACGAGTCCTAAACGCCGAAATCTTCCCAGCCTGGGCCAGTCTAGGAAACGTCTCTACCTCGTGGTCGCCCAAATCGGGAAACTCGGAAAACACAGCCCGATCAAATACGTATGTTCCGCCATTGATCCAATGGGGCATTTCAACTTTTTCCCGAAAGCCGGTGACTGTCTCATCTGCGTCGATATCCAAGAGGCCATATGGACTAACCATGGGCACCGTCAGCAGAGTTGCGAGATGGGACGGATTTTGGGACTTACGTTGATCGTAGCAAGCAACCAGGGAATCCAACGGTTCTTCTGTGATCACGTCGCCGTTCAACACCACCACGGTTTGCTCGTCGGCCGGCAACAACGGGTAGCCCTTTTTGATCGCTCCGCCCCGGCCCAGCGGTGAATCTTCCACGCTGTAACGGACATCAACGCCGAAGTCGTGACCGTCTCCGAAATGGCTTTCAATGGACTCCCACCGGTAACCCGCCAGGAAGATCACATTATCTACGCCGCCGGCCTTTAGCCACCTCAGCTGGTGCTCCAGAATCGGCCTGCCGCACACCGGCACCATGGGCTTAGGCAGGGTGTCGGTCAGAGGACGCAGGCGTTCTCCTTTGCCTCCAGCCAGGATCAATGCATACATTGCAGAACTATCTTACTTTCAGGTTCATTCCCGGTGCGACCAATTTCCGGTATTCGGCCAAGTTGCTGACAATATACTTGGGCCTCTAACGCCGGGTCAACGTCGGGTGGATACTTGTACGAAGACGTCCACTGCTGGGTAGGCTGGCGAGATATACCCGAATATAATCGATTTTTAGTCACCGGCACCATAATAAAGTCACTACTACAATCATAAATGGGAGGGACTAGAACCCGTAAAGCATCAGGGCTCGAATCGAAATGCCTAATAACAATGGATGAGGCGACCAAACTGGGGATCCGATTGTAACTATCAAAAACAGGGCTCCCATCACTGAACTTGGCCCGGCCGGGCATCAACCAAATACACTTTTGGGTGCGTTCAGGGGCTCGGTAAAGATTGCCGGCGACAACATGTCTCCTCTGGATAAAGAGTGGGATGACCCAGCGTAAACGTCATGTTAGAACACACACCCTGATCTGGCTGTTGAAAGGAGAGGCTCAGCTAGATCCGTAAGCTCTTCAATTAGCCCACGAGGCGCCCCAAAAAGGGTAGTTATTCATGTCGGTTATACCATGACAATAGTGAATCGTCGAAACCGTCTAGAAGCTGCCCCACCGATCACTGGGCGGCGACTCTCGACCTTGAAACCCTGGGATATTAAGGTATCTGTTACGAGGGACATCGGTATTTTATAGACCAAGTTTGAGGATGCCGGGGCCACTCCGACCTAATTAGAGCCATAGCAGCCACCGCATTGGCAGACAGGAGCACCCCGCCTACAGCGGACCGGAAAGATTAGGGTGCCCGCGGAGTATTCTTGGCCATAACGCTTGGACACGGGAGTCGGTTTCATTATCCCCGATGCGGCGAGCGGTTTCGCCTGAAGACTGCCGCCGACAAGACAAGCATAATCACCGCCATAACACCGAACGGTGCCCAGTCCACAGCATCAAAATCGGTGCCGGCTGAAGGCGTCAAGCCCGCACCAGCTATCCTGCCCTCAAGAACGTCTGGAAGCACTCGCAGAGACTTTAAGAATTCCACCAGCGCCGCTTGGTCAGACTCCGGCAATGAGTCAAAAACGTCGCGCGATTGCTGTGCCTCACCGCCATGCATCAAAATGGCCTCGGAAATCAGCGTGGCCCGCCCATGATGAAGAAACGGTGGCTCGCTGAAGAAGCCCCATAGTTTCCTCGTCAACCACTCGTCGGTAGGTATGCCGCTCTGGACCAACGTTTCGTTATTCAGAATGTCCCCCATTTTGTGCCTTTTAAGGTCGGTGAACGCTGGGACCAGCACCGAGCCATCGGGCTCGGTCTGAAGCCGCGGCAGCGGACCGGTTTTGGTGAGATCTATGGCCAGAGGTTGGGGAACATCGACCAACCGCAGGTTGTCCTCCGGGTTAAATGGGTTGGGCTCAGTAAACACTGGGTTGTCCAGCTTCAACTGCGGGACGTGACACACAGCGCAACCGATTTCGGAGAACAAATGCGTACCGCGTTCCATGGCATCCCGCGCAGCGGGGTCCTGGGGCGCCACCTGTACAGGCCCCGGAAGGGTAGCTTGGAACACTGTGATGGCGGTGATGTCGCCGCGGGTCAGTTCGTCCGCGGTCCCGTCTTGGTCCATATCCACCCCGTCGCCGAAGCGCTCTGATGCTTGCATGCCATGGTGATGGTTCATAGCGCTGTTAGTAAACTCCCTTAGAGATATAACCGCACCTTTTTGGTGGAACGGTTTGATTATCAAGTCGTCATCCACACCTCGTACACCGCTGAGATCCAGAGAGCCGTCTGGCCCGGCCTTTATTTCGCCGAAATGAACTCCCTTAGCCACCAGTTCCAGGCGGACTGCACTTCCGGTCCTGGCGGCCTCGTCGATGGCCGTCTCTCTAATGCCTAGCCAAAGGTCATCTCCCGGGCCAATAGCTCTATAAACCCAGACCCAAACATTCCCAGGGTGTTCCGTTCGTTGCCCACGTTCTGCAGAGTAGTAACAGGCAAGTTTATCGACGGGTTCCACTGCTGAGCCTCTTCTTCACCAAAAGTAACGAAGTCCTGGGCCTGGGCTAGCACAAAAACATTGGCCACGTTGTCACCGCCACCGCCTGGAATAGGGAGGTTGTGGCAGCCGGAGCAGGCATTGGCGTCAGGGGAAGAGATGCGATTGAAATTTTCCGGAGACTCACGGCGGACTCTAGGTTCGCCCGTGCCAGTCGCTTCCGGGCGGCCGGCCCCGTCCAGAGTGTTGAACGAGGCCACCATGAGGGCCAGGCCTCTCTCTATCAGGTCATCGGCTTGCAACCGGCCGGCATCGATCTCCGCCTGATCTAGGTGGGCTTCTATGACACCTGCATCGCCGATCCGCACCGGTGGTTGGGACCCCGCATCGTCTTGCCCGCCACAGCCTGCAATAAGGGCGTTGCCGGCCGCGAGTAGGGCCAAAAGAAGACCCTTAGTCATACTAAAATCACCCCGAACGCTATCGTATCAGGGCCGACTGCCGGCGGCGGATCAACAAGCGTGTCCGTATGATCCAGAACTATCCATTTGGCTACCCCGCCTGGGTTCGAACCAGGGATTCCAGCTCCAAAGGCTGGCGTGTTACCACTACACTACGGGGCAATGGCCGCGCGGACCTAGGACAAAGGCGGTCCGCCCTCTCATTGTGATATCAGCCCCGTAGGCAGTCAAGGCCTCTAATGCCGTTGGGAACTGCAGGCTAACCCTTGGGGCCATAGCGGTCTCCGCTCTCCTCCGATGCTATAATTTTCCGCAGTCTGACCACCTCGGGGTTATGAGCTGAAAGGTTCCGATTGAGAATTTCATTCCTGCATATTGCGCCGATTACCTGCGACATCGACCACAACCGAAAATTAGTTGAACGAGGGCTGTCGGTGGCGGCCGGCTTAGGCGCCAAGTGGGTGGTCACCCCAGAGCTTTGCATTTCCGGTTACTTATTCCAGGACCGCATCGGCACCGACTGGATCCTGCCCCAGCCCGACGATTGGATGCGGGACTTTTGCAAGCTCGTAAAGCAGAGCGGGCTCACAGTCTTTTTGTCTCACCCCGAGCGCGACCCAGTGTCGGAACATATGTACAACACCGTGTTCGTAATAGATTCCTCGGGCAAAATCGCTGGCAAGCACCGTAAAGTGAAAACCCTAAACGGTGCGGAGGGCTGGTCCAGTCCTGGTTGGAAGATCAGCCCCGTGGAGTGTGACGGGATAAAGGCCGGCATCCTAATCTGCGCCGACGCCTACCGTAATGAAGTAGCCGAGGTCTTGAAAGACAAGGGCGCCCAAATACTAGTGTCTCCGGTTTCGTGGGGTCCCGGGCATTGCGGCCCCGACGGAGAGTGGGAGGCCCGCTCCGCCGACACTGGTCTGCCGATACTAGTATGCAACCGCAGCGGTGTCGAGGAAGGCGAGCTGGACTACCAGCAGGCAGAGAGCGTGGTGGCCCAGCACGGCCACCGGTTACTGGAAGCCACTTGCGACCGGTCAGTGGTATTGTCATTCGACTGGGACATGGAGACTATGTCCCTGGTTTCCGACGACTTCCAGCGGAGCTACTTGTAGGTCACTGTGGCCCACCGCTGGTGATGGGCCTGTCACCTCAACCGCGAGTCGCCGGATCCTATCGATTGGCTCATGGAGAACAGGTGATATGAATTCATGGGCGGCCAGTTTGCTGTTCAAGGTAGCGTTCCAAGATCAGAACCGCCGCCGCTGCGTCAACCGCTCCTTTGTCTTTGGAAGGTTCTACGCCCACATCACGCAGCTGTGCTTCAGCCTCCAAGCTAGTGAACGATTCATCTACCTGGTAGACCGGCAGCCTGGTTTCTTTCTTGAGGGCACGCACAAATCCCTGGGCCAGCTTGGTCTGATGGCTACTGTTGCCGCCCGGCAGGTAGGGAATACCGACGACAATGCCTTCTGCTTCCCGCTCTTTGGCGGCGTCAAGCACAGCTTGAAGGTCGTGGGACAGTTTGGTCCGGAGGAGGTGCCCCACAGGGTAAGACGGACCTCCTGAGTCGTGGGCCACGGCCAGACCGATGCGCCGGTCGCCCAGATCCAACGCGAGCAGTTTCAATTTGAGACTTCCCGGCAGACCGCGAAGAATGAGGGATCTGTCAAGCTAGGGCTTCGCGCACCAAAACTGGAACTCCACTTAGCGCCTGATCCAGCTTTTCTGGGTACTTTCCACCGGCCTGGGCTAGATCCGCCTTGCCGCCGCCGCCGCCGCCCATGAACTTCGAGGTATCCCGGGCGATGGTGCCGGCGTTTAGACCTCGATCCACCAAATCCGGCGTAACCATGGCGACTAGAATCGGGTTACCCTCGGCCACGGCGCCCAAAACGACCACCACATTGGCCAGCTTATCTTTGATGAAGTCACCCATTTCGCGCATGCCGTCGGCGTTAGTGGCCGAAGTTCGGCCCGCCACAACCTGGGCACCGTCGACATCAACGGCCCTCTGCACCAAGACCTCTGCCTCCGACCGTAGTGCGGTACGCTCCAGGCCAACCAGCCGGCTTTTCATCTCCTCGGTCTCAGCCATGAAGCTGTCAAGGCGGGCCTCCAAATCAACCACCGGGGTATGCAGGCGCCGAGACAGACGGTCCAACCGGTCCGTCTGCTCCTGGAACAACTCCTCAGCCCCGCGCCCTGTCAATGCCTCGATCCGGCGCATGCCGCCGCCGATACTGGACTCTCCCAGCACCAGTAAAGTGCCCACTTGGCCAGTGGCGGAAACGTGGGTGCCTCCACACACCTCCACGCTGAAAGCGCTCTTTCCCTCATAGTCATCCCGCCCGTTCATCGTTACCACACGGACAACATCACCGTAACGGTCGCCGAAAAAGGCCAAGGCTCCCTCGCGGACGGCCTCCGAATAGCTGGTCTCGTGAACGGAGACGGAAAGGTTAGCACGCACACGGTCGTTGGCCAACGATTGGACGCCCAAGAGCTCATCTCTGGTCAACTGACTAACGTGGCTAAAATCGAAACGCAACCGTTCCGGTGCCACCAATGAGCCCGCCTGACGCACGTGAGGACCCAAGACCGCCCGCAGCGCCGCATGCAGAATATGGGTGCCGCTGTGGTTCCGTGAGGCGTCTATCCGGCGAGCGGGGTCCACCGACGCGGTAACTGGGTCGCCCACCGCAATATCGCCCTGCTCAACCACGCCCCTCTGCACTATGAGTCCGGCCACCGGGCTCTGGGTATCTTCCACCGCCACCACACCGTTTGGGCCCTGGATAGAACCGCGGTCTCCAAGCTGCCCGCCACCCTCCGCATAGAAGGGAGACTCGCTTATCACAACCTCGACGTTCTGCCTTTGGCCTGCGTGACCCACCGGGGAACCGTCCTGTAAGATAGCGACCACCACCGACTCCTGTCGGGTAGCG
>CAZYBD010000049.1:0-3646 GCA_964645515.1 uncultured Dehalococcoidia bacterium
GTTGGACTTTCGTGGTTAACGCCATCGATCCAGAAATGGAAGGGCGGCCGTTGATCCCGCTGGGGCGAATCGAGATCGAGCCAATTCCGGACGAATGCGTCCATCTCTGTGTACCGCCCAGAATGGAACAACCCGTCCCTAGAATCGACGCGGCCGACTGGGACGGGCGGCTCTTCGGGGCCTTCGTGTTTCAGTTGCTCAACTCCTTACGTGAAAGGAATTTGATTGAACTGCCAGGGGTATTGCCCACCGTCTAAAGCGCAATTCGGCGCAACGGCGGACTGCACCCCTCAGCAACAAGGAGGCCGATATCACTGGTAGACCGAACAAAGTACTGGTAATCGGTTCGGGACCCATTGTTATTGGTCAAGCAGCGGAATTCGACTACGCTGGCACTCAAGCGTGCAAAGCCCTTCGCGAGGAGGGCGTCGAAACTGTCCTGGTCAATTCCAATCCGGCGACCATAATGACTGACCAGGGCATTGCAGATCACGTATACATCGAGCCGCTCACGGTGGAAGTCCTCGAAAGGATTATCCAGCGGGAGCGGCCTGATGGCGTGTTGCCTACCCTAGGCGGACAGACCGGTCTCAACCTGGCGGTGGCGTTGGCCGATGCCGGGATTCTGGAACGGTACGCCATTCGCCTCTTGGGTACCCCGCTGGAGACCATCAGGCGTTCAGAAGACAGAGAGTTTTTCCGCAACTTCCTCCACGAAGTCGGGGAGCCGGAACCAGAGAACGTCACCGTAAGTTCGCTCGACGAAGCAAAACAAGTAGCCCAGCAGATGGGGCTGCCGTTAGTGATAAGGCCTGCGTACACACTCGGCGGCAGCGGCGGCGGCATCGCCTACACTCCCGAGGAGTTCGAAACCATCGCCCAATCAGGACTGGCCGCCAGTCCCATTTCCCAGATACTTCTGGAGCGCTCTCTAGCCGGTTGGAAGGAGATAGAATACGAGGTAATCAGGGACGGGGCTGACAACTGCATCACCGTATGCAACATGGAGAACATGGATCCAATGGGCGTGCACACCGGGGACAGCATAGTGGTGGCCCCCAGTCAGACCCTCTCCGACAAGGAGTACCAGATGCTGCGGACCGCCAGCTTAAAGATCATCCGCGGTCTGGGCATCGAGGGCGGTTGCAATGTGCAGTTCGCTCTGCAACCCCACCCCATGGTGGCCGATGCCATTGGGCTTGAGTGGCAGCCTGAATCTCCCTATTACGTAATCGAAGTCAACCCCCGTGTCAGCCGTAGTTCGGCGCTAGCCAGCAAGGCCACCGGGTACCCTATTGCCAGGGTCGCCGCTAAGATCGCCGTAGGCAGACGATTGGACGAGATAGCCAACGCGGTGACCGGCCGGACCAAAGCCGCTTTCGAGCCGGCCTTGGACTATTGCGTAGTCAAGATCCCGCGCTGGCCCTTCGACAAGTTTCCACACGGCGATCGCCGGACCACCACTCAAATGAAAGCCACCGGCGAGGTTATGGTCATAGACCGCTCTTTCGAAGCCGCCATGCAGAAGGGTGCCCGCTCGCTGGAGTTGGGCGGCCGCACTTTGCTGTGGGAAGACCCGAAGTGGCGGTCCGATAATGGGGTTGACCTGGACCGATTACCGCTTGGTCCCAACGACCAACGTTTGTGGGCAATTCTATCAGCGCTGCGGCATGGCGTAGATGTGAGCACGTTGGTACGGCGCACCCTGATAGAGCCCTGGTTCATTAACGCCCTAGAACGAATAGTCCATATGGAAAGGCGCCTTCTGTCCGAAGAACTCACACCGGACCTACTCTACCAGTCCAAGCGTCTCGGGTTCTCAGACGGACAATTGGGAACATTAGCCGACATGCTTCCGGCGCAGGTGCGCAACCTGCGTCAGCAGTTGGGGCTGCGGCCGGTGTACAAGACAGTTGACACCTGCGCCGCCGAGTTCGACGCTGTAACTCCCTACTATTACAGTTGCTACGACGAGGAAAACGAAGCTGAACCCCTCGACGGCGAAAAGGCGCTGGTCATCGGCAGCGGACCCATTCGGATTGGTCAGGGAATAGAGTTCGACTACTGTAGCGTGCATGCCGCCTGGGCCCTTTCGGAGGCTGGTGTACGGAGCATTATGGTCAACTCCAATCCAGAGACCGTTTCTACCGACTTCGATTCCAGCGACCGTCTTTATTTTGAGCCCTTGGACGAAGAATCGGTGCGGGACATAATCGAAAACGAGACGGGCGTTGGCACACCCCCGGCATCAGTAGTACAGTTCGGCGGCCAAACAGCCATCGATCTGTCCCAGGTGCTCTCGATGGCCGGATTGCCAATACTGGGCTCGAGCGCAGAGGCCATCGATATCGCTTCTGACCGGCACAAGTTCGACGACTTCCTATCGCGGCTAGGTATCCCACAGCCCCCTGGCGCCGCGGTGACCTCGGTGGAAGAGGCTCTACAGATCGCCCAGACCATTGGGTATCCCTCTGTGGTGCGGCCCAGTTACGTGTTGGGCGGCCGCGCAATGGAGATCGTGCAGAACGCGACCGAACTGATCCGTTACCTGACTGCCGCCACCGAGTTCTCACCCGACAGGCCCATCCTCATAGACCGCTACATGGAGGGCAAGGAGTGCGAAGTCGACGCCATCTGCGACGGGGAACAGGTCTTGATTCCGGGCATCATGGAGCACATAGAGCGTGCCGGTGTCCACAGTGGTGACTCCATGGCAATTTACCCGGGTCTTAACCTGAGCGAGGCAGAAGTGGAGACGATCGTCTCCTACACCACTCGAATCGGCCTCGCTCTGGGTGTCCGCGGTCTGATGAACATCCAGTTCGTGATACACGGCGGCACCCCATATCGAAGCCCCGGAGTACCCCTGGAAGATACTGAAGCAACCTCCGTCTACGTGTTGGAGGTCAACCCCCGTGGCAGCCGTACAATCCCGTTTATCTCCAAGGTCACCGGAGTTCCCGTTGCCAGAATCGCAACGCGGGTAATGTTAGGGCACTCTCTAGCTGAGCAGGGTTACGAAGACGGACTGTGGCCACGGCAGGAGTTGGTGGGAGTCAAGGCACCGGTGTTTTCGATGGCCAAGCTGGTAGGTGTGGACTGGCATTTGGGCCCGGAGATGAAATCTACCGGGGAGGTTATGGGCATCGACCGCGACTTCAACAGCGCCCTCACCAAAGCCCTTCTAGCCGCGAACCTCAGCCTAAAGCACGGAATTGGTGTGTTGTTGAGCATCGCCGACCAGCACAAAGCCGAGGCGGTGTCTTTGATACATGGGCTGAACCGCGCCAACTGTCGGCTTTACGCGACCGAGGGCACCGCCTCGATGATAGAGGCCATGGGAGTGCCCGTGACCATGACCACCAAGAAGCTGGGAGAAGGACATCCCAACGTGGTAGACATAATCAACGACCGCAGCGTGGACGCGGTGGTGAATACGATATCTGGAGTGAACGAGGTGCTAAGAGACGGGTTCAACATTCGGAGGGCGGCGGTGGAGCGGCAGATCCCTTGCTTCACTTCATTGGACACTGCCCGAGCTGCCGTGGAAAGCCTGCTGTCCGAGCACGCAACCTACGCTGTGGGCACGACTAGCGAGTATTTGCGCCGGGAATAGCTGCCACAGCAACCGATATTGACCCACGAA
>CAZYBD010000050.1:0-5102 GCA_964645515.1 uncultured Dehalococcoidia bacterium
TGGGTTTAAACCACCCATAACAATTTGTGTGTTCTCTTGCGGGGGATTAGAATAAGGCCCTCCATTAGGCATATAGAGGTCATCCTTGACCCAGAACTACGACGGCATTGTGGTCGGCGCCGATAACGGGGCATTATCCTCCATCACGGCCATAGTGGTCTGCCGATGGGTCCCTAGGGGTGGGGAAAACCCCAGAGTATTTCCGCGGTGGCAATACCTATTTCACCGACTGGATTATCGGCCTGGAGGACATCACATCGGCCTTTCCAGATATGTCGCCCACCGAGTGGCAAGTCTCCTTCTGTCACAACTCCCCCGGTGGCTTCGGACTGTCTGCGGGAATGGTCTTGGGCCGCCTTGCAAGTATGAGCCCGTCGAAGTCCGCCATAGCCCTGAAGGGCTGGAGAAACGTTGAGGACGTCCAGATAACTGATGGACCCACTGCCCTCGTTCATGCGTTTCGTAACCGCGCACCAAGGCGACTCGGCCGACCCCGAACTGCTGCACTGGATCAAAGACCGTCTAGACCAACTAGGTGGCCCTGGACCCTGGTTGATCGTAGGCGTCACAATCGCCGTAATAGTCGCCATGCCGGCGCTTATCCTTCTGTTCTACCTTGTGCAGCAAAGACGCCACGGGTCCGCCGGAAGAAAGTCCTCAGCCGACGAGCCGTAAGACCATCCGCTCTCAAGACCCCACGGCCGCCACACCCCCGCACACACTCCAAATCCGGGCACTGCTTGCATCCTAAATCGCTTCCCGCTTGAGGGGAAGGTTAGAATGAAGGTGAACCCCACCAGCCAACCGTCCCACTTCTCCACACTTGTCAGCAGCAAGTAAACACGCTAGACTACCCACCGCCCTCGATTATGGTCGATTGTTGGCCACGGCTGACCACGCCACGGTCCGGAGAGATTAATACGGAGGTCGATGTCAGTCCGTTATGTTTGACAAAAACTCGTTAGACACATTGTTCGGTGAACTCCGCGACCACTACGAACTGGAACCGGACTGGGAAGACATCCAGCGGGCGGCTCACTTGGGTATAGCTCGACTCGATGCCGGGGTTGACATCGGGGAACTGGATCCCAGGGTCGTTGACATAGTTGTAAGACACAACCCCGGTTAGCCCTTCTGAAGCAGTTTCTTTCCGGGGCAGTGATCGGTTTGGGACCCGGTAGTGGACAGCCCAGCTTGCCAGCATATAACGCTGCCAAGCAGTGACGGACCCTCGGAAGGGTCCGTTCTTTCTTTTTGATAGAACCTGCATCCCAGGAATTTCCGCAGGAGGTGATTTGGTTTGCCGACGTTGCCAATCACGCTTACGATCAATGAGGTTCGGTGATTCCGCAACCTGGCAGACGTTCCCTGGTACGACGCATGGGCTAAGGCGCCGCGCCGGAGTTAGATCAAATGCCGATCGAACCAGGCCAGCGTCCGCGCCATGTATTCCTCCCGCATGCGCGGGTGGCCGAGCCTGGGAAATTGGTGAGAACATCCAGGAAACCGAACGAATTCCGCTTCTTTTCCCAACCGTTTTAAGACGGTGAAATACTCCTCGCTCTGGGAAATGGGACAGCGAGCGTCATCCTCGCCGTGGAGAAGCAACACTGGTGTGTTTACGTTGGAGACATATCCGATGGGCGAATGCGCCAGCAGTTGGGGCGCGGCGTCTACCAACGACCCTCCCCATTGAGGCTCGCCGAAACTGATGCCAATGTCAGATGTCCCGTACATGCTGTACAGGTCCATGCAGGGCGCCCCCACGACCGCCGCCCTGAACCGATCAGTGTGACCCACTGCCCAACCAGTCATGTACCCTCCATAGCTGTACCCGTGAATTCCCAAACGTCCGGTGTCGACATACCGGCGCTCAGAAACTCGGTCCACGGCCTCCATCAGGTCCAGATAGTCCTCTCCGCCCCAGTCTTTCAACACCGCCAGCATGAAGTCGTTGCCGTAGGTGGACGAACCTCTAGGGTTGACGGCCAAGACCAACTTGCCGGACGTCGCCAGCACCTGCTGCACCGGAACGAAGGAGTCGTAGAAAGCACCGTTGGGACCGCCGTGGATGTCCAACACCAGCGGGTATCTCTTCGACTCGTCGAAGTCGGGCGGGAGCAACAATCGGCACTCGACACTGAATCCTGCCCGGTCGAAACTGAACTTTTCCAGCCGGGCCGGTGGGTGATCCTTCAGGAAATCAGCGTTGTGGTCGGATATCTGCGAAGCTACCCGGGATTCGGTATCGACCTGATAGAGATCAGAGATCGATCCCGGCGATGAGGCGACGGTGACCGTCCGTTTGGTGCTCTGGTCCATGGTTAACGATGAGGTCTGGAGCGAACCTCCCCAGATCGTATTGACGCCAGAGCCATCTATCCGGGCTTCGTAAAGATACCCTTCTCCGTGCCGCTCCCCCAGAAACAAAACGCGCCCGTCGTCGGTCCAAGTGATGTCAGCCTGGCGGTTGATAGTCGGAAATGTCAAATATGGGCGCAAGCTATCATCGGTGATTCTGTTTGGCTTTTGCCCTTGTTCCAAGACGTAAAGCCACCCCTGCCAGAGCACCATGCCTTCCGGCGCGTCTGAACCCACTACTACCAACCGCCGGCTGTCAGGCGACCACGACAGGGCTCCTATGCTGTAAAGACCTCTGGACCACATATCGGGTTCCCCGCCGTCAACGGACAAGACGTAAACCTCCGACAATGCCCGCTGGTCCCGATCGTCCCTCCTGCTGGAGATGAATGCGATGCGTGAGCCGTCTGGTGACCACGCCGCCCTGGTATCGTCCCAGTCGCCGTCGGTAACCTGTCGAACATCTTCACCGTCGACGTCGGCGACGAAAAGGTGGAAATGGGAGTCGCCGCGCCACCCGAGCGTGTCGTACCGATAGCGCACCCGGGTCACCACCGATACTTGCGGCCCAGGTTCGAGGGTATCACTGCCTATATCGGGATCCACGTCAGCGCAAAATACCAGCCGGTTGCTCCGGGGAGACCAAGCGAAATCGGCTACGCCTTTCGGGCTTCTGGTTATTTGGCGAGCCTCTCCACCCGCCACGCCCATTACCCACACCTGGGCTTCATCCGACTCGGTGGCCCGGAGGAAGCCCAGGAGGTTTCCATCCGGCGAAAACCTAGGCGCAGTGTCTTTGTTTCCCTGAGTGAATTCCTGCGGAGTCCCCTCGCCATCCAGCTCCACCATATTCAGGCGGGACCGAGTTTCGACATCACCGCCACGGATCCGGTCAACCCAAGACAATACATAGGCCAAGCGATTCCCATCGGGCGACAGGGCAGGGTCGGCAACGGATTTCAGGTGGTAGACCGAATCGGGAGAGATCGAACTCGTCACGAAACACCTTATACTTGAATAGTTTTAAAGGAGTGCGATAGTACCCCACGTTCGGGGTGTGCCCGATTCTACCATAGGTGGTTCGGGCTCCCTCTCGTCCGGCCGGCGATATAATGGTCAACGGAAAACCTGCGCTCCCCGCGTTAACGGCCCCATAAGGAGACCTCAACATGCAACGTGATCTGGTCGGCTACGGAAGGAACGTTCCTACGGTAGAGTGGCCCAACGGCGCCCGCATTGCCGTTTCATTGGTAGTCAACTACGAGGAAGGCGCCGAGTATTCGACGCTGGACGGAGATTCCCACCACGAGACGAACGGTGAAGTGCCGTCGCCAGTGCCCGCCGGAGACCGTGACCTGAACAACGAATCCTTCTTCGAATACGGTAGCCGGGTCGGGGTTTGGCGGCTTTTGGATATGTTCCGCCGGTACGGCGTCTCTAGCACTTTCTTTTGCTGTGCCCTCGCCCTAGAGCGGAACGAAGATGTCGCCAGAGCGATCGTGGCCGACGGTCACGAGGTCTGCGGCCACGGCTACCGGTGGGAGGAGTACCATCTAATGGACCGGGTCTCCGAGCAGCAGGCCATCGCCAAGACCGTTGAGTCGCTGCGATGCTCCACCGGCGAGCGGCCGGTGGGCTGGTTTACCCGATACGGCCCCAGCGTCAATACCCGGGATCTGGTGGTCGAAGAGGGTGGATTCATCTACGACAGCATCGGGATGAACGACGACCTTCCCTACTACGTCGCCGTGGAGGAAAAGCCGTGGCTGGTAGTACCTTACAGTATGGAGACCAACGACTCCCGTTTCTGGCGAGGCGGTCTGGTAAGCATCAACGACTTTTACAACTACCTGAAAGACACCTTCGACTGTCTGTACGAAGAAGGCCGTACCCACCCGAAGATGATGTCGGTGGGGCTTCACTGCCGGATCGCCGGCCGACCGGCCCGCTCCCGAGCGGTCGAACGATTCCTACAGTACTGCGCTCAGATCTCAGGAGTCTGGTTCGCCCGGAGGGACGAAATCGCCAGGTGGTGGCTGGAGAACTACCCACCGTCTGGCGGATAGTACCCGCGTAGCCACTCTAACCTTCTCCTTATGGAAGGAGAGAAACGGTCTGCTTGCCCGCACCTAGGGCGGTTGTTACGAAACATTGCACCGTCAGTTCACTGCCGCCGCCAGCTGCACACTAGCACCCGACAGCGGGACCCGTGCCATTGGGAGAAAGCTTGGTCTGAGTCTGATCCTTCGGTAACGTAGGAGGATGGACTTTCTACTACCCGGCTCGAATATGCAGAGTTCATCACCCTGACCCTCCTAATCTCGGGCCAAGATGCTCTTGGACCTAAAGGTAGTGTTGAACAGGTGTGCGTATAACCTGCGTCAAGAATGAACCTTGGTCAACTAGAAGGCGACAGAAGGAGCCTCACTCTCCCGCTAACAGGAGAAAGTGTTACCGACAACGTTTAAGTGATACGGACCACCGCTAGCGCGAACTGGTCAACTTCTTCTTCTGTGTTGAAGAAATGTAGCGATGCCCGAACCGCTTCTGGATAATGGACCTGCCGTACCACGATACTTTCGCGGCTCCACAACTGCTCGACAACCGACTCTGCACTGTGCCCCGCTACTGCAAACGAGACTAGTCCAGTCGAGTCACGCCGTTCGGCTGGCGACAGTACTTCAACTCCGGGGATATCGGCCAATTGAAGTTTCAATCTATCCGCCAGATCCAGATCTCTT
>CAZYBD010000051.1:0-11312 GCA_964645515.1 uncultured Dehalococcoidia bacterium
TAGGGCATCGATATCCTCTTTCGTGTTATAGAAGGCCATGGATGCCCGGGCGGTGGCCGGAATCTGGAACCGCTCCATCAGCGGCTGGGCGCAGTGGTGCCCAGTACGGACAGCAACACCGTCGGCATCCAGAATGGTACCGATGTCATGGGGGTGGATGGCGTCGATGACGAAGGAGATAATCCCCGCTTTATGGTCTGCATTGCCGACGATCCGGAGACCCCCAATTGACGATAAGGCCTGGGTCCCGTATTCCAACAACTCCGCCTCGTGAGCTGTAATCCCACCAAAGCCG
The DNA here is from genome assembly GCA_964645515.1 of uncultured Dehalococcoidia bacterium. Lineage (GTDB taxonomy): Bacteria > Chloroflexota > Dehalococcoidia > Lucifugimonadales > UBA3495 > VXOI01. Next base: position 296 of record CAZYBD010000051.1, read on the forward strand.
ATGGATTCGATGTAGTCCACCGCCACGCCCAGACCGATAGCACCAGCGATATTCGGGGTGCCAGCTTCGAATTTGTAGGGCAGGTCGTTGTAGATGGTTTTCTCGAAAGTGACCGACTTGATCATGTCGCCACCGCCCTTGAAGGGGGGCATCGCGTCCAAGATTTCGCCTTTGCCGTAGAGGACTCCAGTACCGGTTGGACCGAAAAGTTTGTGCCCGGAGAATACGTAGAAGTCGCAGTCCAACTTCCTAACGTCTACGGGCATATGGGGCACCGCCTGCGCTCCGTCGAACAGGACCGGCACGCCTTGCGCATGGGCCAAACCGACTATGCGTTCAGCCGGAAGGATGGTGCCCAAGGCGTTGGAGACGTGGGTGATGGAAACCAGCTTGGTGCGCGGGCCAAGCATATCTTCGTACTGGTCCATCAACAACTCACCGGAATCATCGATGGGGACGACCCTTAGCTGAGCCCCCTTTTCCTCGCATAGCATCTGCCAGGGCACAATATTGGAGTGATGCTCCAGGTTAGAGACGATGATCTCGTCTCCTGGGCCCACGTTCTGCCGTCCAAAGGTCTGAGCAACTAGGTTGATGCCGTCGGTGGTCCCGCTGGTGTAGACGATCTCTCGGTCATCTGTGGCGTTGATGAACCGGCGGATCTTACTGCGGGCCCCTTCGTAGTCCTCGGTAGCCGCCTGGCTCAGGGTGTGCACACCCCGGTGCACATTAGAATTTTCGGTAGTATAGTAGCGCACCAGCTCGTCGATCACACATTGCGGCTTTTGCGAAGTAGCACCGTTGTCCAGGTAAACCAATGGCTTCCCATTTACTTGCTGGCGTAACACCGGAAAGTCGGCCCTGATTTTTTCGATGTCGAAAACTGCACCCGGCGCAAGGTTACCGGCGGTCATGACTTCCTCCCAACGGGCAGGCTTTTTTGAGGAATAGCCTGGTTAAAGAGCGTGTCCAGGTATTCTCGAAGAGGCTCAGGTTTGACGGTATCGATAATTTCGCTGGCGAAGGCGTGAATTAGCATGCGGCTGGCGGTCCCCGGGTCCAGACCACGGCTACGCAAGTAGAACATGCCGTCTTCGTTTATGTACCCGGCGGTGGCTCCGTGGCTGCAGGTAACATCATCGGCGTAGATCAGCAGGCTGGGTTTGCTGTCCACCTCGGCGTTTTGAGAAAGCAGTAGGTTTTTGTCGGTCTGTTGAGCGTCGCTCTTCTGGGCATCGGGCCGGACCATCACTGTCCCGCCGAACACAGCACGAGACTTGCCATCCAGAATACCTTTGTAATTGAGTCTGCTGGTACAACTGGGCTCGGCGTGGTCAATGCTGATCAAATTGTCGATGTGCTGATTGCCGCCGGCCAGATAGAGCCCATTGAGCGAGCAGTAGCCGCCCGGAGCGTCCAACAATACCTCTAAATCGGTCCGGGCAAGCGCTGTGCCGATGGCAAAGGACGCCGATGTGAACTCGCTGTCTTTGCCTTGAGTGACGCGGCTGGTGCCCACATGGAACGCGCCCTCGCTTTCCAATAGCAGCCGGTAGTGGTCGACATGCGCTCCCTCACCCAGAGAGATTTCTGTGACCGCATTGGTGAAATAGTTATTGCCCGGTGAGCCTACATAGGTCTCGACAACGGTTAGTTGAGTGTTCTGCCCCGCCAAGATCAACGTGCGCGGATGGGTGATTTTAGGTTGGTCTCCGCCGGCAGTTACATAAGTAATGCGCAGTTCCACCGGCTGGGAGTAGCCGTCTGGCAGCCTGACGAATGCGCCGTCGTCAACGAACGCCGTGTTGAGGGCGGCAAATCCGTCATCTTCGATCTGGATATAGCACCCCAGGTGCTCTTGAAGTTGGTCGGTGCAGGGGCGGCTCAGACTCTCAGCCAAGCCCTCGATCTGTAAACCCCCATCGACGAGCGGCGTAGAGCACAGGGCGGGAGATAGACGTCCATCCACGAAGACCAGATCGTTCCAGGGCGACCGGTCTTGACTGAAAGGAACCGGCCCGATATTGCCGTTAACGTCGCCGGGTTGAAACTGATAAGCAAATTCGGCCCGCGCTATGGGGGACACATTGGTGTATTTCCAACGCTCGTTGCCTCGCCGCGACGTGGGAAACCCCAACGAATCGAAGCGGGCCCAGCCCTGGTCGCGCAGCTCCTGCAACCACACAGGGGACCGGTTGGCCAAAATCCGGCACAGGGCGTCAAAATCGGTGGAGTAGCGACTGTGTTTGACGGCAGCTCGGGACATTACGTCTTGGACCACACAGCAGTTGCTACGCGCCTACATCGACAGCGGCGTCTTTAATCCAGTCGTAGCCCTTTTCTTCCAGCTCTTCAGCCAGTTCTGAGCCACCGGACCGTACGATGCGGCCATCGAACAACACGTGTACATGATCAGGGTGGATGTAGTTGAGGATCCGCTGGTAATGAGTGACCAACACTATGGCGTTTTCCGGCGTACGGAGCTTGTTGACGCCCTCAGAAACGATCCGCAAGGCGTCTATATCCAGCCCCGAGTCGGTCTCGTCCAACAGAGCGAGTTTGGGCTCCAGCACTGCCATCTGGAGAATTTCGTTTCGCTTCTTTTCGCCTCCGGAGAACCCCTCGTTGACAGCGCGTTTGACCAGGTCGGGATCGATCTCCACCAACTTCACTTTTTCCCGCAGCATCCGGTCAAAATCACGGGCGCCCATCTCTTCCTCCCCGTGGTACTGCCGCTTAGCGTCGACCCCAGCCTTTAGGAACTGCCAGGCACGGACTCCAGGGAGCTCCAACGGGTATTGGAAGGCTAGAAAAATACCCATCCTGGATCGGACCTCGGGTTCTAGCCCCAACAAGTCTTGACCCTGGTAAAGGACGTCTCCGCCAGTTACCTGGTAGTCCGGTTTACCAGCCAGGACATTGGCCAGGGTGCTTTTACCCGAGCCATTAGGGCCCATGATCGCGTGAACCTCGCCAGGGTAGACCTCTAAATCCAAACCGTTGAGTATATTCAGGTCGCCTGCAGAGGCTTTCAGGCCTCGGACGGATAGAAGAGGGGCTACTCGATTCACAGTCTCCTCGCCAACATTCTTAGTTAAGCAAATCCGGAATTCTAGCCACGAAGTCCCCGAGGTACAAAGGGAGTTCCAGGCTCTGAGACATTGGACAGACAACACACGGTTGGCTGTCCTGTAAAGGCGCTTGGTTGGTTTTGTGACTCACCAGCAATTTTCCGCTACGGGAGCCGCAAGTTGCGTCGATATTTCCTGGGCGCCAATACAGCAACTTGCTACCCGTCGGTCGCGAGGTAACCGGTTTCGTATGTCCCCCTGTCTCGTCTTTCTCACCGAGCGCAAATTAGAGTCCCCATGGCCGAAGCTAAAACCAAACAGATGTGCAAGTCTGAAACTAGGCAACCCAGGTTGCCTATACCAATACACAGATAACAGCGAAGACAATCTTTACCTGCCTTCGAAAATCGGGGCTCTTCTTAAAGCCACTCCTGGGTTGAGTGTCATACGCGCACCTCTGCACATTTAACCAACCGCCCCTTCCAAGCTCACCTTCAGCAGTTGAGAAGCTTCCATCGCAAACTCAAATGGCAACTCTTGGAAAATGCCCCTACAGAAGCCGTTGATAATCATAAAATGAGCGTCTTCCACCGACATACCCCGCTGCTGGCAGTAAAATAGTTGCTCGTCACTTACCTTGGACGTTGACGCTTCATGCTCCATCTGGGCAGTGGGATTCTTGACTTCTATGTAAGGAACTGTGTGAGCGCCGCATTTGTCGCCGACCAGCAGAGAGTCGCATTGAGTGAAGTTCTTGGCCCCGTCGGCTGAGGGCATGATATTGACCAGCCCCCGGTAGGTGGCATTGCCCTGTCCAGCGGAAATCCCCTTAGCCACAATGGTGCTCTTGGTGTTCTTACCCAAGTGGATCATTTTGGTGCCAGTGTCGGCCTGCTGATGGTTGTTGACCAAGGCCACCGAGTAGAACTCTCCGACAGAGTTGTCCCCCTGCAAGATGACGCTGGGGTACTTCCACGTAATTGCCGAACCGGTCTCGACCTGTGTCCAGGAAATCTTGGCGTTACTAGCGGCCTTGCCTCGCTTGGTCACAAAGTTGTAGACACCGCCTTTTCCTTCCTTATCGCCTGGGAACCAATTTTGGAGGGTCGAGTACTTGATCTCAGCGTGGTCCAGCGCCACCAATTCAACCACTGCGGCGTGAAGCTGATGGGTCTTGCGCGCAGGGGCAGTACATCCCTCTAGGTAGCTCACGTAACTGCCTTCCTCGGCAACGATCAACGTGCGCTCGAACTGGCCCGAGTCGGCCTGGTTGATGCGGAAATAGGTCATTAGCTCGATAGGACAGCGCACTCCCTTGGGGATGTAGGCGAAAGAGCCGTCGCTGAAAACCGCAGAGTTCAAGGTCGCGAAGAAGTTGTCAGCATAGGGCACCACCGACCCCAGGTATTTCTGAACTAGGGCTGGATGGTTTTTGACCGCTTCGCTCATGGGGCAGAAGATTATCCCAGCCTTTTCCAGTGTTTCCTGGTAGGTTGTCGCCACGGAAACACTGTCCAGCACTGCATCCACCGCAACTCCCGCTAACCGCTCGCGTTCCTGCAAAGGAATGCCCAGTTTTTCGAAGGCTTCCAAGACCTCCGGGTCGACCTCGTCCAGGCTTTTGGGCGCATCGTCTGTCTTCGGCGCAGCGTAATAATAGATGTCCTGGTAGTCAATGGGGTCATGCTGGATGTTGGCCCATTTGGGCTCGTTGTACTTCAGCTTCTGCCAATGACGGAAAGCCTTCAGCCGCCATTCCAGTAGCCATTCCGGCTCTTCTTTCTTGGCAGAAATGAGACGGACGACATCCTCGTTCAGCCCCTTGGGAGCCAAATCGGAATCGATGTCAATGGTAAAGCCCCACTTATAGTCGGTGTCCAGATCACCTGAGCTGGTGCCCCGAGAGATGACCCTAGGTCCGGTCATTGGATACTCCTTGACGAAATCGATGGAGAATCTAAACGGCGACAGCTTGCTGCGGAGCTATCTAACTTGTCGGCTGCTCTCTACCGACCATGGCGAGCGACCAGGCACTAAGTTACCATTGTCGACCTTGGCGGTCAACAATTATGCTACCACCGGCCTCCGAAGCTGTCAACGAGTTTCGTAATCGGTATCCGGGACGCCTATATAGGTACACCGGTCGACTCGGGTCCTGGCCGAGTGTGTAATTGACTAGGTTACGGCAGGGTAGTATATGATTATATCGGTATAAAGTATCCTGAATGGGAATTGCCTTAGTGATACCGAAAGACTTCGTCCTTGGCGACTGCCACACCCACTTGGACCAATACGACATCGGAGAGATGTCGGACATTCTGGCAAGGGCCCAGGAATCCCTCGTAGGGTTTGCGGTGTGCGCTGGTACGACGGTCCCGTCAACCCGTGACTGCATCCGACTGGCCGAAAGCTACGAGCCACTGTACGCCGGAGTAGGCATTCATCCCATGGAGGTGCGCGACCCAGTAACCGACACAGAGTACGCAGAGCTGGAGTATTAGGCCAAATCGTCTCCCAAAGTAGTCTGCATCAGCGAAGTCGGGCTGGACTACCTGCCGGAATCGCCAGACCATCAGACCCAGGACCAGGTGTTCCGTCAGCACATCCGTCTGGCCCGCAGCCTGGGAAAGCCGATCATCTTCCATTCGCGCGAATCCCATTCTGCTGTCTTCCAGGTCCTGCGGGAGGAGAAGGCAGGCGAGGTGGGCGGGGCGATGCACTACTTCCAGGCCGACGAGGCGACGGCCCGAGAGGCCATCGACTGCGGCTTCTTCATCTCACTGGCCCGGCCGTTGACCAGATTGCCCGAGGTCCGGGCTGTAGCCAAGGTCATCCCCTTGGACAACATCGTTTTGGAGACCGACGCCGCCCCGCAGCCCTTCAAAAAATACCGCACCAACTGGACTGAGCCACGGCACGTCCTATCGGTGGCCGAAGTGCTGGCCGAGATCAAGCAGGTCAGCTTAGAAGAAGTGGCCGAAGTCACCACCAGAAACCTGACTGGATTATTGGGATTGCAGCATTTGGCCTCCAACTCAAGTTAGCGACATGCCAAAACCAATAGAAAAGCACCAATCAAAATCCAAATCCACCGGCGGGTTGCTGTCCGCCAACCAGCTCAATTTCCACCAGCTCTACATCTTCCAAACGGTAGCTAGCCACCTTAATTTTTCAAGGGCCGCCGAGGCTCTGGATATCTCCCAACCGGCAGTGTCCCTCCAAGTGCAGGAGTTGGAAAAATCCCTGGGCACCACCTTGTTCCACCGTCGGCCTCGCGGCCTGCGGTTGACCGAAATGGGGGAGGCAGCCCTGGCTTACTCCCAACAGATATTCTCACTGTCCCACAACCTGCTGGAGACAATCCAGGAGATGCAGGACCTGCAAGCCGGACACCTGACGCTGGGCGCCAGCACCACTCCCGGGGAATTCGTGCTCCCTCTGGCAGTGGGGCAATTCCGCCAACTCTATCCCAACGTGCAGGTCGAACTGGTCATTGGCAACACACGGTCGATTGTGCGGCGTATCTTGGGCCACGAGATTGACATCGGCATGGTGGGAGACCACGTGTCCGGATTCACCACCGAGTTGGAAATGATTGACTACATGGAAGACGTGATCGTGCTAGTGGCAGGACCTGGACATCCGGCCGCTAAAAAATCTCAGCTCCGTCTAGAAGAAGTCGCGGAAATGGGCTTGGTGGTCCGGGAGAAGGGTTCCGCTACCCGCCTGGCCGCCGAACGTCATTTCGCAGAACTGGGCGTCGTTCCGGAGATAGTTCTGGAGTTGGGCAGCAATCAAGCCGTGAAGCAGGCTGCAGTGGCCGAAGGAGGAATCGGAGTCATTTCACGGCTAGGAATAGCGGCCGAAGTAAAGGCAGGAATGCTCCGAAAACTAAAAGTGGAACGCTGGAACTGTCTCCGGCCACTGACCTTGATCCACCCCAAAGACCGTTATCTTTCTCCTTCTCAGCGGGCGTTTCACAAATTTCTGATCACCCAACGTCCGGCGCCCTAGTTCTTGTTCCTTCTTCTTTCCCCCGTAGAAGCAGCTGTGTCACCGGTGATAACATGGGCGCAGCTCCCACCTCAGCCAAGCGGTGGGATATCAACGTCACACACCGAGCCTACTAAATGCTACCCAGCAAATGTCAATTGGCCCTAAAAGAGTGGGCCGTAACCGTTGATGCATTGGCCCAAGGGAAACAGGCCCTGCTCCTTCGCAAAGGCGGCATTCATGAGGATGGCAAGAGCTTCCGCGTAATCCACCAAGAGTTCCTGCTGTACCCCACCTACGAGCACCAAAGGCCGGATCTGCTGCAAGCGGCCTTCCAACCCGCTCTGGAAACGTTGCTACAGCAACCTCGAGACACCAGCAAGATTACGTTCACTCATTTTGCCAAGGCGGAGGAAGTCCTCGAGGTCTCAGACCAAGGAAAGGTCGATGACCTTGAACCTCATTACATCTGGACTACCGCCTATGCCCAGTCGCGACTCCACTGGAAACCGATGTTGCCGCTTTCGGTGATGCTGCTGCGCACCTACCGCCTGGAAGAGCCGGTGACGGTACCGTTCCTACACGAGTACAGCGGATGCACCTCCTGGGTTGAAGTTCTTACAGACGTGCCCTTAGGTAAGATGGAGCCGGTGCTGAAGGACAAGGAGTTCCGTCAGAAGGCAAATGAGATCAAAGGCAGCCTAGGAATAGCGGTAGCCACAGACTGGGCCCGCGACGATTGCTGACCAGTCATCTAGTTTTAGGACATATTCGAAATGAAATTCCGACAGTTGCCCCGGACGAATTTGACTATTTCCGAGGTTGGGTTCGGCGTTTGGACCGTAGCCACCAACTGGTGGGGCCGGATTGAAGAGGCGGAAAAGAAGGCGTTATTGGAAAACGCCGTTGAGTTGGGTATAAATTTTTTCGACACTGCCGATACCTATGGGGACGGTTATGGCGAAGAGATCCTGGCCTCCGTTTTGGGACACCGGCGCAACGACATCGTCATCGCCACCAAGTTCGGTTACGACATCTATGACCCTACGCCTCGGGAAGGCCACACGGAACGTCCGCAAAAGTTCGACAGAGATTCTGTGATCTATGCGTGCGAGCAGAGTCTCCGGCGGCTAAATACCGACTACATCGACCTCTACCAGGTACACAACCCCAGGATCGACGCTTTGGAGAGGGACGAGCTATTCGAGACCCTAGAGCAGTTGCAATTCGAAGGTAAGATCCGATACTTCGGGGTGGCGTTGGGACCGGACATAGGATGGTTCGAAGAAGGCGAGACATCAATGCAGGATCGGCATGTAGACAGCCTGCAGATAATCTACAGCATACTGGAGCAAGAACCAGCCAAAGACTTCTTCCCAATAGCCAGGGAAAACGAAGTCGGCCTGCTATCGAGGGTTCCACACGCCTCCAATACCCTCACTGGAGAATTTGTAGAGGTCCCGACGTTCGACGAAAACGACCACCGCGCCCACCGGCGCGCTGAGTGGCTTAGGGAAGCCCTGCAGAAGGTCGAACGGGTACGGTTCCTGGAATTGGAGGACACCCGTACCATGGGCCAGTCCGCCATCCAATTCGTTCTCAAGAAACCAGAGATCGTGAGCGTGCTACCCAATTTTACCAACATGAGGGAGTTGAGCGAGTACACCGACGCCGTCAACACCCCGGAACTGACCGACAGCGAACAGGAGAAGTTGGACGAACTATGGCAAAACGCCTTCTACCTAGTAGACCTAGAACCCGAATTCAGAGAGATCTGATCGACCAGTCGGGTGCCAAGTTGTTATCAGGGGCTATAGATTTCGTCTAAACCAAGCCACCGCCTCGATAAATGCCGAAAGAAAGATTAGGCCCATGGACAACCAGCCTCCGGAATCGCCCAAAATAATCTACCTGGTGAACGAGAGGGACGCCTCTATACGGACCTACTCGAGCGTAATATTATGCTATCAAGCGGGTTTGGACTAAGTGAGTTGCTACTCCTTTCCGGGCAACCATACCGCGATTGGCTACAGCTCAGGTCGCCTTAGGTGAAGCCGGCAACAGCAGAAAATTCGACCGCCGCCCCAGACGCTGCAGTAAAGGAGTCGCATTGACTGCCACATCCTATGAAGCTCGAGCTCAAATAGTCAGCATGGTCCGCGACTTTGTTCGCCGCGAGGTCGATCCGGTAGCGGCGGAACTGGACCGGGAAGACCGCGTTCCACACGATTTGATCGATCAGATGAAGGAATTGGGGCTTTTTGGCATCACCGTGCCGGAGGAATACGGTGGTTTGGGCCTGGACTATACGACCTTCGCCGCGGTGTTCGAGGAAATAAGCAAGGGGCTCATGAGCCTCAGCGGGGCCATCGGCACACACCATATCCTGACCTACGTGCTGACCCACTACGGTACCGAAGGACAGAAGCGGCGATTCTTGCCCGACCTAGCGTCCGGCCGCAAACGAGGCGGACTGGCGTTGACTGAACCCGGAGGCGGGACCGACGTGGCCAATCTGCAGACAACAGCCACCAAGGACGGTGAAGAGTACATCGTAAACGGTACCAAGATGTTTATTACCAATGCGGCTTACGGAGATGCATTCTGTCTTCTAGCCAGGACCGACAAGGAGATCGAGCCCAGACACCGGGGTTTAAGCTGCTTCGTGATCGAAAAGGGCGGGACCGGCTTTGAGGTGGGCCGCCACCTGGACAAGTTAGGTTACCGCGGACTGGACACATGCGAGATCAACTTCGATAACTTCGCCGTACCCACCGAGAACCTAGTTGGCGAGGAAGAGGGCGTCGGCTTCGGCCAGGTGATGAGCGGCTTGGAGACTGGAAGAATCAACGTAGCGGCCAGAGCTGTCGGCGTGGCCCAGGCGGCGTTCAACGCCGCCATACGCTACTCTCAGCAGCGAGAGTCCTTCGGAAAACCCATTTCCGAGCACCAAGCTATCCAACTGAAGCTGGCAGACATGGCCACCAAGATTCAGGCTGCCAGGCTTTTGGTGTACGACGCGGCGGCCAAGAAGGACAGCGGCGAAAGAATAGACTTGGAATCGGGGATGGCCAAGCTGTTCGCTAGTGAGATCTGCCAAGAGGTGGCCCTTGAGGCAATGCGCATCCACGGCGGCTACGGCTTTATCAAGGAGTCACCGGTTGAGCGCTACTACCGTGACGCGCCGCTCATGATCATAGGCGAAGGCACCAACGAGGTGATGAGGTTGGTCATCGCTCGCCAACTCCTGCGCAGGCCGGAGTACCAAGTGTAGGGCGAGTCTCACCAATCAGGGGAGAGGTCACCGATCTGCCTGCCGGCACTCCCTCAAAGAAGGCGTGAATAAGGACTGGTCGCCCGACACAGAGTGGGGCCCGCTCCCTATCGGCCCTTCCATTGCGGTTTTCTTTTTTCGGCGAAGGCCCGTGGCCCTTCTTTGGAGTCTTCGGTGATAAGTAGCTGGTCGTACATGTGGTAAGCCAGCTCGGATATGTCGTTGGTGGACATGTTGAGACCCCGATAGGCCAGTTCTTTGAACGCCTGTACTGCCAACGGCGCGTTCTCGGCAATCTGTTCCGCCAGCGCCATCGCCTCTTTCATCAAGTCTTGGGCCGGCACTACTTTGTTCACGAAACCAACGTCGTAGGCCCGTTGCGCGCTGATAGGCTGGGCAGTGAGAACCAGCTCCAAGACCGCCGAGAGCGGTATCGACTTGGGCAGAATGGCGCCGAAAGGCGGCATTAGACTCCATTTGGTCTCGGAGATACCCAGCTTGGCGTCTTCTGTTGCGATCCGTAGGTCGCAGATCTGGGCAATTGACCAGCCGCCAGCGATCGCGAAGCCGTTGACCGCTGCAATCAACGGCTTCCATGTCTGCGGCAGCATGTAAGGACTCTCTCGGGTCATGCTATGGGAAGCCCTCGCCTGGATTCCATGCGCGTTGTCCTCGGCTC
>CAZYBD010000052.1:0-4710 GCA_964645515.1 uncultured Dehalococcoidia bacterium
GGCCGGGCATCGGATCCGCCTGGAGATTTCCAGCAGCAACTTTCCCAGGTTCGATCGCAACACTAACACCGGAGAACTAATCGCGGGCGCCAGTGAACTGCGACCCGCCCTGCAGACTGTGCTCCACAACTCGCAGCACCCGTCGCACGTTACTTTGCCAATCGTGCCACGATAGCGGGCCAAGAGCGGGGAGATGAATCAGGATGCCCCACGAATCGGTGCACGACCCGTCGGCGCCCTCTGACCCGCTTCGGGACTGGTACTCCAATACTATCTGGGGCCGGCGAATCGAAGATGACACCACTCTCTTCGAGGTTATGAGCCTGCAGGTGTTTCAAGCAGGCCTTACCTGGAAGATGGTTCTCGATAAACGGGACGGTTTCCGCCGAGCGTTCGCTGATTGGCAGATCGAAAATGTGGCCGACATGGGACCGCAGCACGTGGAGTCACTGCTCCTGGACGACGCGATCATCCGTAACCGACTGAAGATAGAGGCGATTATCGAGAACGCGCGAAGGGTCGAGGACCTGCGCGGTGAGCACGGCAGCTTTTGCAAATGGTTCTACGATGTGCTGCCAGGCCAGGAGTATCCGGCATTGCAGAGGGAACTCCGGGGAAGATTCAAGTTCATGGGCCCTGAAATCTCCCGCATGTGGCTGATGGCCGCAGGAAGGATAACTCGGGAGGAAGGAGACAAATACCGGCCCGCGTGACCAGTGGCTAGTATGAGCAAAGACCGACACTGGAATCAACGTCAAGATCGCCATCGCCGCAACGAATATGCTCTTTCTTATGAATTACTCCTTTGCCACTAGCTAATGGCTAGGCCGAGCCTTAGGGCGCCGCACCAAACTAGCAGCCGCAGATTTGCACAAATCTTAAGAAACTCTTACAGACCGAATGAAGGCGGACACAGAGAAAGCACCGGGGCCTGTGGGCTGGAGACAGGCCATCGGCTCTCTGTCCGCGCCCCGCATTAATAACTTAGAACGCCGTGTCCCTGTTTACCCACGTCCGATATAGGGCATCTTGGTCGCCATGATCGTCATGAACTGTATATTGGTTTCCAGGGGCAGGTTGGAGATATAGACGATGGACTCAGCCACGTGGTTGACGTCGAACCTGGGTTCCGGGACGACATCTCCGTTTGCCTGCAGGATGCCGCTGTCCATTCGGGCCGTCATTTCAGTTGCGGCGTTGCCGATATCGATTTGACTACAGGCGATATTGTACTTCCGGCCGTCCAGGGACGTCGCCTTGGTAAGACCGGATACGCCATGTTTGGTCGAGGTGTACGGAGCGCTGTTGGGTCGGGGCACGTAGGCGGATATCGAGCCGTTGTTAATGATGCGCCCGCCCATGGGGTCTTGGTTTTTCATAATCCTGAACGCTTCTTGAGTGCACAAGAAGGTGCCGGTCAGGTTGGTATCTACGACCCGTTTCCACTGCTCAAAGGTGAGATCCTCCAGATTATCCGGTGGCGACCCGGTGCCGGCGTTATTGAAAACCACGTCCAATCGGCCAAAGGCCTCCATGGTCTTGGCAAACATCGCCTTCACCGACTCGGGATCGCCCACGTCGGTCTGTACGGCGATAGCTCGCGCACGGGCTTCCTCGGCCTCCCCAAGAGTCGATTCCAGCAGATCCATCCGACGTCCGGCCAGCACCACGGAATAACCGTCACGGAGAAGCGCTAGAGAAGAGTGCTTACCGATACCGGTGCCGGCGCCTGTTACGATCGCTACTCTGCCGTTAGAATTCATTTCTTACTCTCCAAAACCTTGGCTTTAGAATGCCGCACGTTTTATCAAACGCGGTGAGCGCAGAAACGATCTTAAAAATCTTTGCGTTCTCCTCGAGCTCCGCGATTTTTTACGTACTCTTCCTCACTGACCTGGCGGAGGGAGTGGGATTCGATCCCACGATAGTGTTGCCCCTATAACGGTTGTCTAGACCGTCGCCTTCGTCCTCTCGGCCATCCCTCCTGCAGTCCTCGGTAGGTTACCAGAGGACAGGGTTTTATTGTACCCAGTAGTCTACTGGTGTCCAACAAAGTGCTGGCCAATGAACTACTCAGAAGCAGCATACGGCAACGGGCTGAACCCCTCCGCCACGCTCGTTTCTCCTTGACACTCAAAAAGGCGACTGCTAGAATCAAGCCCGCTTCCACTGCCCGTTATTGGCACCGTGGCGCCCATGTCATGCTTCGCTCTCCGGGCCACAGTTCAGGCTGATACCACACCCGCATTAACTGTTTCACATCAGTAAGGAGATTAGCCGATGGCCCCTGAAATTTCTAAGGGACTCAAGGACGTCTACCTGGACAAGACCGAGGCTAGCTTCATTGATGGGCAGGAAGGGAAGTTACTCTACCGAGGCTACAACATCCATGATCTGGCCGAAAAGTCCACGTTTGAAGAAGTAGTCTATCTCCTTCTATACGGCAGTCTCCCCAACAAGAAACAGTTAGCCGGTTTCGACGCCGAGCTTCGCGCCAACCGGATCGTCCCCGATGAGGTAATCCAGGTGTTGGACCTGGTCAAGACCAGCCATCCAATGGATGCATTGCGCACTGGCATCTCGGCATTGGCCGCCTTCGACCCAGACGTGAACGACAATTCGACTGACGCCACTCTCCGCAAGGGGGTTCGCCTCACGGCCATGGGCCCAACGATAGTGGCAGCCCACCACCGTCTCAGGCAAGGCCTTGAGCCGGTGGCTCCCAATCCGTCATTGAACCACGCCGGCAACTTCCTCTACATGTTGTTCAATAAAATCCCAGACCCAGAGACCACCGCCCTGTTGGACGTGGATTTCATCCTCCACGCTGAACACGGCGCCAACGCCTCTGCGTTCGGGGCCAGGGTGACGGCGTCGACGTTGTCCGACCTTCACTCGGCCGTTACTACCGGTGTTGGAGTGCTCAAGGGCCCCTGGCACGGCGGCGCTGCCGAAGAGGTCATGAAGATGGCCCACGACATAGGCAACCCTGAGAACGCCGAGGAATATGCTCGTAATATTCTGGACTCCGGCGGCCGCATCATGGGGTTCGGCCACCGCGTCTACCGGGCCGAAGACCCTCGCGCTCGGCACCTCAGGGAACGGTCCCAGAAATTGGGCGAAAAACTGGGGCAACCGGAGTGGTTCCAGATATTGACTCACTTGGAACAAGAAACCATGGTGCCGTACCGTGCCAAGGGCATCTGCGTGAACGTAGACTTTTTCGCCGGGTCGATCTACTACCTGCTCGGCATTCCGGACGACCTTTTTATCTCCATTTTCGCTCTGGGCAGAATCCCCGGTTGGACGTTGCAGTGTGTGGAGCAATACCAAGACAATATCTTGATACGACCGCTCCTAGAGTACGCCGGAGACATGGACGTGGAATACGTCCCAATAGAGCGAAGGCCATAGGTGGAGAGCCTAAAATTCCGTAGCACAGAAGGAGGCCTCGTCGGCCTCCTTTTGTTTTGCACAAGCTAATCCTATGAGCCCTGAACAGGAAATTAGAAGGCGCATTTCCAACCATGGACCGATCACTCTGGCCGAGTTCATAGAAATTGTCCTGTATTGGCCTCAGGGCGGGTTTTACGTAAGCCGCAATCCCGTTGGTGGCGACGGGGGCGACTTTTACACCAGTCCATTGGCCCACCCGGTATTTGGCGCGTTGTTAGCTGTCCAGCTCTTCCAGATGTGGCAGATCATGGAACGCCCGGCCCCGTTCACCGTCATTGAACGAGGGGCAGGAAACGGTCTTCTAGCCCGGGACATTGTTAGCTTCGCTTCTGGTCTGCCTGACGGTTTCGTCGACTCCCTCCAGTACATTCCGGTCGACCGATGGCCGACCTCCGGGCTTGGGCCACGGAGCGTCCGCTCCCTCCGAATTGCGTCCACCGGCCTGCCATTTCGCCCGGTCCAAGGGTGCATGCTCTCCAACGAGTTCCTGGACGCCTGTCCGGTGCACCAGATAGTCGCCACTCCGGATGGTCTAAAAGAAGTCTACGTGGCCCTGGAGAACGGCGAATTAGTGACCCAGACCCACGATACATCAACACCAGAGCTGGCCGCTAGGTTCGAAACACTGGGCATTACCCTGCAAGAAGGTCAGACCGCCGAGGTCAACCTGGGTTTGGACACCTGGGCCCAAGAAACTGCTGCAGCCCTAGAACGGGGCTTCGTTTTGACAGTCGACTACGGGCACACGGCGGCGGAACTGTACTCCCCTCGACACCGGTTCCGAGGCACTCTGACAACCTACCGACAACACCTTCAGACCGACGCACCACTGCAAGCTATTGGCGAGCAGGACATCACGGCCCAGGTCGATTTCACCTCCTTGGTCAAAGCAGGTCGTGGTGCGGGTCTGGATCCGATGGGGTTCGCTCTCCAACGGGACTTCCTCCACCACCTGAACTTGTCTCATTTCATCGACCAACTGAAAGGGCGCAGGGGTAATCAACGTGACATTCAGGCGGCCCGCTCGGGGATAATGGAGCTGGTAAAGCCAGGCGGGTTGGGAGACTTCAGGGTGCTGGCGCAAGGCAAAAACGTGGGCCAACCTAACCTTTGGGGGTTCAAGTACGATCCGGCAAACCACCTGCTAGTTGCTGGGTTAGAACTTCCTGACCTAACTCCTGAGCATCTGAACCTGGCCCAGGGACGATATCCCGGGCTAGACACAGCACTGGATACGTTCTGGCCATCGGAAAA
>CAZYBD010000053.1:0-2328 GCA_964645515.1 uncultured Dehalococcoidia bacterium
TTCGCGCCGATTTAGCCGGTAGCCAACAAGTCAAAGAACCCATAGTTCATGGCTGGCACATGGCCATCCGATACCTCCCGATCCAAAGCATTGGCTTGCCCTTCCGCAGCAGTGTCGAAACCTCAAACCTTTCTCTTATGACGAAGCGGCCGGGGAGCAGCGTTCAGGCGTCGGCTTCCATGCCAAACAATATGGTGCTGGTGAAAACGAATCGGAATATGACAGGTTCGGGAACGCCCTGCATCACACCCGCCAGTGTCTCAAAAGGCGCCAATAAGTTGGCACAAACGCCATTGTTCGGCAGCGGCGCCGTCTATTCCAGCTTTTATGATGCTTGGCCCCGTCAGCGATTGCCATGAGTTCTTCTCGGAGCAGCCTCCAACTCAAATCGGCAACCGGCTCGTGATGAAGGACATCCTAGGATGTCCTGGCAGACCCAAAATAGAGACCTTTTTGATGTCCTTGTACGCTTTGAACATCCATGCGGCGTAACGGAACTCGTCCCCGTGTAGGCGATTTCCAGGCCCAGAATATCCGGGGCGTCCCATTTGGCGTTGAGAGCGTTCCCTAGGATTTCCCGGTAGCGTCGGAGGCCTAGACCTAGACCGCCATACTCGAGGGATCAAATACGATATCTTCCACGGTTTCCGACATCATCGTTATCGTTTTTCTTGTTTACGGCTTCCGCGATCTGGGCCGCCTCCAAGCTTTCTGGAGAGATTTTCGTGCATGTCTTCAACCATCGCGTCTATACCGTACTCGGGATGCCATCCCCACTCGTTGCGGGCAACCGTGTCGTCCAAGGAGTTGGGCCAAGAGTCGGCAATGCCCTGCCGCATCGGGTCCACATCATAGTCCATGGTGAACTCTGGGATGCGCCGCTTGATTGCCTCGGCCAGCTCCTCGGGTGCAAAGCTCATTGAGTTAACGTTGAAATCAGCGTGGTGGTGGAGCTTGGCTATGTCCGCTTCCGCCACTTGTATTATGGCCGAGATAGCGTCCGGCACGTACATCATGGGGAGATATGTGCCCGGACTGAGATAGCAGGTATAGTGCTGGGATTCGATGGCCCCGTAAAAAGCGGCCACGGCGTAATCCGTGGTACCGCCGGTGGGCTCAACCTTCCAGCTGATCACTCCCGGCAGCCTAACTCCCCTGACGTCCAAACCCAGATTTTCGAAGTAGTAGTTGCCCATTAACTCTCCGAAGACCTTGGAGATACCATACAGCGAGTTGGCCCGTTGTATAGTGTCGTTGGGCGTATTGTCGTGAGGAGTGTCAAGGCCGAACGCGGCGATGGAACTCGGGATAATTACCCGCTCTAGTCTGTTTTCGCTGGCCACTTCCAACGCATTCAACAGGCCGATTATGTTTACTTGGTGGGATAGCCGGCGGTTGGCCTCGGCGGTGACTGACAGCAGGGAGCCCAGATGGTACATGGAGTCGATTTCGTAGGTCCTGATCGCTTTATCGATGGAGTCGGCTTCAGTTATGTCCACGTGTGTCGACGGCCCAGATTCCATGACCTCTTCCGTAAGCGGTGTGCGGTGGCCTGCCGCGACCACGTTATCGGCGCCGTAGCGTTCGCGTAGGGCAGGCACCAACTCCGAGCCCAGTTGCCCGGCGGCGCCGATAACCAGAAAACGTTTCATTTCAGATTGCTCCCATCTTTTCCCCACGGCGTGGAACTGCCGCAGCGCTTCGTTTAAATGCTCTCGAGAACAAGGCACCAATATCTGCACCCGGATACGGGTCTTGCCCCGCGCCACCAACGGGAATCTGAACCCAGCCACAGATATGCCCTGCCGGTTCGTGCGCTCGGCCATCTGACCTGTGACCGACTGGTCGGCCAGCATTGCCGGGACAATGAGATATGATGTTGAACCTCAGAAAGACCATTTCGTTCCGGAAGTAGCTGGTGTTCTTCCACAACTCTCTAGAAGACCGGTCGAGGCTGGCCTAGCTACGGCCCTTTTAACGCCATCTTCACCGCCGGTGGGGCCAGTGTGTCGGGGATGGATAGGTCATGGACCGCTGGTGAAGCAGACCGATTACCCCATAAAGCCAGACAATAAAGCCGCCAGACTCACCTTTCAACGCCTTCCCAATGGACCGGCAGGACAGATCCTTCCGTCCAGGCCATAAGAAACCCTCGGATCACTCCAAAGGCGGCAGGACCTCGGTTTCCACAGCAATGCTATGAGCGCCGTACAGTTCCCAAGGGCGAAAGGACTCCACGAAGATCTTGGCGTCTTGAACCGAAGCAAAACCCTTTTGAGAGCGGTCCGGGGCGTAGCCGAAAGTTGCGGAGTAGGCGTCGATGCCCTT
>CAZYBD010000054.1:0-3498 GCA_964645515.1 uncultured Dehalococcoidia bacterium
ATAGACGTACGGGACGCCATGAAGGACGATGCGCCTATCCTCCACGATAGACTGGCCCTCCTGTCCAACCCCGACTTGATGGCCGGTATGGCGGGCGCCCTTAGGGGTGATGATGATACAGCCGCTGGTGGGGCAGGCAACATCGCCAGCCGGTACGACTTTGAGATAGGCGAGTTGGACAAAGGCTTTCAAGAGGCTGACGTCATCGTCGAGCATGAATACGATACCGCCACTGTTCATCAGGGTTACATCGAGCCACAGTCGGCTACGGCCCAATGGGGCGGCGACGGTAATTTGACCATCTGGTGCAGTAGCCAAGGCCATTTCGGAGTGAGGGACTTCACCGCCGGTATCCTGGGCATTCCTATCTCACACGTTAAGGTCGTCCCAATGGAGATTGGTGGCGGGTTCGGAGGAAAGACCGTTGTCTACTTGGAACCGGTGGCCGCCTTGTTGGCCAGAAAGACCGGTGGCCCAGTAAAACTCACTATGGACCGGGCTGAGGTCTTAGAGGCGACCGGGCCCACCTCCGGCGGCTACCTCCGGGTGAAAATTGGCGCCACCAAAGACGGGAAAATCACGGCGGCGGACGCTTATCTGGCTTTTGAAGCTGGGGCGTTTCCAGGCTCGCCGGTCGCTGCGGGCGCTCTTTGCATGTTTGCTCCGTACGACATCCCTAACGCCAGGGTTGAAGCTTACGATGTCGTTTTGAACAAACCAAAGACTGGTGCCTACCGGGCGCCAGGAGCCCCGAACACCGCTTTTGCCACCGAGACGGTCATAGACGAGATCAGCGAGAAGCTGGGAATGGACTGCCTAGAGCTTCGCTCGCTAAATGGCGCCAAAGAGGGCACCCGGCAGGTCTCAGGAGTCAAGTTCCCCCGGATTGGTTACCTGGAAACGCTGCAGGCTGCTAAGGACCATGAACACAACAACACCCCCATTCAGGGCAAGAACCTTGGGCGAGGCATCGCCACCGGCTTCTGGTTCAATGCTGGCGGGCAGTCCAGCGCCACGGCCAGTGTGAATTCAGACGGCACCGTCGGCTTGGTGGAGGGTTCTCCCGATATTGGGGGCTCTAGGGTGGCCGTGGCCATGCAGGCGGCCGAGGTTCTGGGCATACCGGCAGAGGACATCCGCCCGTCTATCGGCGATACCGACTCGGTGGGGTTTACGTCCATCACCGGAGGTAGCGGCGTGGCCTTCAAGACTGGATGGGCCTGTTACGAATCTGCACTGGACATCCGACAGCAAATGATCGAGCGCGCTGCCATGATCTGGGACGTATCCCTGGAGGAGGTGGGATACACTGGTGGTGTGATCTTCCACCGGTCCGACCCCGAGTTGCGGTTTACCTTCAAGGAGCTTGCTGCCAGACTAAACGGCACTGGCGGGACCATTGTAGGTCGGGCCTCGGTGAATCCGGCGGGCGTGGGAGCGGCCTTTGCGGCCCACATTGTCGATGTGGCAGTGGATCTGGAGACCGGCAAGGTGGACATCCTGCGATATACGGCTGTCCAAGACGCCGGAAAGGCCGTCCACCCAGGCTATGTCGAGTCCCAGATTCAGGGCGGCGTGGCCCAGGGTATCGGCTGGGCACTGAACGAAGAGTACTTCTACGGGGCGGACGGCGACATGCAGAACAGTAGCTTCTTAGACTACCGTATGCCCACTAGCCTGGATCTCCCGATGATCGACACCGTGATCGTGGAGGTGGCCAACCCTGGGCACCCATATGGGGTCCGCGGTGTGGGCGAAATGCCGTTGGTGCCGCCCATGGCCGCAATAGCCAACGCCATCTACGACGCGGTCGGGGTCAGGATGACCAGTCTGCCCATGAACCCCGGAAAAGTCTTGGAAGCTATCCAGGCCAAAGGATGATTTGCTGAGGGCAGGCCGAAACGCCGTAGGGGCGGGGTTAAACCCCGTCCCTACGCATGACCGGGATTCTTCAGCTGCTGGGCAATATTCCCTGATCAAAGATGTCCAGGGGCAGGTAAAGGGTGACGCAGGCGTTGGGCACGTCTGTGATGCCGCTGATGCGCAGCTCAATGGGGGCGACGCTCAGCAGTGTGTAGGCCTGCTCTCCGGTGTAGCCGAACTTGGTCAGGTAATCGATGGCCTGTAGCATCGCCTCTCGTGCGGCCATCGTGGAGTCATTGAAGGTCTGCTGGCTGCTACGGAATGGGAAGCCAGTAAAGGTCAGATAACGGTTGCCAAACTGCGGCTCGATGGGGCCCGGTTGAAAAATCGGGGTACGGACGTCGTATTTGGTTGCGCCGCCTTTGATCAGGTTTACCCTCAGCCAGGTTACCCCGTCCATTTCGATGGCATTCCAGGTGGCCTCACCGTCCCCTTCAGCGAAATGCAGGTCGCCTACCGAAAGTAGCGCTCCAGGCACAAAAACCGGGAAATAGGCTCGGGAGCCGCTGGACAGGTTTTTGATGTCGATATTTCCGCCGTTTTCTCTGGGAGGTACGGTTCGGGCCGCCGAAGCCGCCATCAACGAATGTTTTTCCGCGTCTACCCCGCGAAACAGAGCGGTCTTCGCGTGAGGTGGGTAGGCTTTGTCAGCAGAGGCTAGCGGCGCTTCTCGCTCGTTCCATTGCTGCAGCAATTCGTGAGAGGGTGCCACGCCGATCACTCCCGGGTGTGGCAACGCCGGTATGCGCACACCCGGAATGTGCCGTGACTCGGCGTAGACGTTGCCCCGCATGTACCAGACCGATTTGAAGGCGGCGGGATAGACATCGCGCAGTATCCCTCCGATCTCGGGGATTACGCATGAATAGCCGACGCCGCTGAGGGGGGAAAGCTCCAGCAGATCCACCACCAGCAGGTCACCAGGTTCGGCTCCTTTGACCGCCACCGGCCCCAAGAGGGGGTGCACTCTGGTCAGGTCCATGTTCGACACATCGGCGGTGCTGTCGTTGTCTTGAAGTTGGTAGTCGTCGTAGCCGGGAGACTCCAGTATTACTTCTTCCCCCGGCCCAATCTCGATTAAGGGAGGGATATCAGGGTGCCAGCGGTTGTGGCCGATTTCTGGTTGATCGGCCAGCGGCTTACCAACCTGACATCGTATGCGCGGCGCTCCCATGTCCCGGTTTCCAAATCGTGAGACACCGGAATCCGAAAAATCTGTCTTCATTTTATTCCTCACCGGTGGAGTGAATACCAATTCTAGGCAAGCCTAGTGACTCTTTAACATGGCGGTGTAGCCGTTGGAATTCTACCATCGCCCCCCACCGAATGCTCCGGATTACAGAATAAGAGCCCGAGACTGTCATGCCTTTTTCACACACTGGTGGCCCACGGCCCGGTCCATTGCTTTGGCCACTATTACTGTTCAGGGCGGCGGGTTGTGAAGTCAAATTCTTGGAGTTTTCATGGCCGCTCTGACGATCACTTCAACCGTCCAAGCGGCAGTCGTCGCATTTACTGTATGTTCGGCTGTGGACTCCAACGATGGTGTTTGCGACAGCGCAGCCGTGGGTGATT
>CAZYBD010000055.1:0-3385 GCA_964645515.1 uncultured Dehalococcoidia bacterium
GGACCGCACCCCAGAATCCCTCAGCCCCGACAGCAAAAGCTGGACTTCTGAATTTATTTCATCGGAGCCCGTCCCTGGGCTGGTTTCGCTATCCGGGCCCGCCCCAGCAACCAGCAGCACGCACTCGCCTCGGGGCACAACGAAATGCTCCAGGGCCTCTGCGGCGGTCCCACGAAACACCTCTTCGTGCAGCTTGGTCAGCTCGCGGCAAACGGCAATGGACCTGCTTCTGAAGAGTTGGTTCACGTCCTCCAGGGTGGATCGGAGCCGGTGAGGTGCCTCAAACAACACCAACGTGTGACCGGCGGTTACTACTTCTTCCAACCGGGCTAACCTGTCCTTACGCCGCCGGGGCAAAAACCCCAAAAATTCAAAGGCGTCGCCAGGTAGCCCCGAAACCGCCAGAGCAGTAGTCACGGCCGACGGCCCCGGCACCGTTTCCACCGCGAACCCGGCCGACGCCGCAGCGGCAACAAGTTCAGCGCCTGGGTCACTGACTCCGGGCATGCAGGCGTCGGTCACCAAAGCCACATCGCCCTCACCCAGCGCACGCAATAGGAGATCCAGCTTCTGCCGGAAGTTGTGCCGGTGGAAGCTGGTGAGCTTAGGGCGAAGGCCGAAATGATTTAGCAGGCGAAGGGTCACCCGGGTGTCCTCGGCGGCAACGAGTCCGGTCTGTCCCAGGACACGAGCAGCTCGGGGGGACAGGTCTTCAAGGTTTCCCAATGGTGTACCAACTATGTACAGAACGCCCAACTGTCCCCCAAAGACCGACGGTTCCGGCCACCCGCAGAGACAGCCATTATAGGCTATCCGACGGGCTGGAAGCCTGGGTCCGACGAGCTTGCCGAACCACGTGAGCTAAAGTAAGCTTTCGGAAGCAGCATAGAAGTATTACGACTGGAGAGAGCATGGCCAAACTGACCGGGGCACACCTGTTCATCCGGTGTTTAAAGCTGGAGGGGATAGAAAAGGTCTTTACGATCGTGGGGGATACCATCCTCCCCCTGGTGGACGCCGCTGCAGATGAAGGGGTGCAGTTCATCGATACCCGGCACGAAGGGGCAGCACTGCATATGGCCGACGGCTACGCCCGGATCACCGGACGCCCCGCGGTGGGCATGTTTACAGGAGGCCCCGGTTACTCCAACGCCATCTCTGCCCTTCCAGCTATCTACACCTCGGAAAGCCCTGTGGTGTTCGTGGCTGGGTGTGCTGAGTTGCCGGAGAAAGGCATGACCACCTTTCAAGAGATCGACCAAGTGGCCATGGCCGCCCCTGTGAGTAAGGGTTCCTGGATGATCCATGACCGGAGGAGGATCCCAGAGTTCGTGGCCACGGCATTCCGGACTGCCACGACCGGCCGGCCTGGTCCGGTGCATCTAACCCTCCCCATAGATCTCCAAGACCAAGAGATAAGCGAAGACGAACTTCCTCAGTACTTGCCCCAAGAATATCGGCCCACCGGCAGGCCCCAGGGCGACCCGTCGTTGATCGAGGCGGCGGCGACGTTACTGAAAGCGGCCGAGAGACCGGTCATTATCGCCGGCAACCCGGCCCGCTATTCCGTGGCACCCGAGCAATTACAAGCCCTGGCCGAGTCCACCGGCATTCCGGTTTTCACGGTGGAGCAAGCCCGGGGGCTCTTGGACGACGAACACCCTTTGTGCTTTGGTTATGCCGACGGCGCCCTCAACCCCGCAGCCCGGCGGTTCAGAGACGCTGATGTGGTGGTACTACTGGGCAAGCGCCTCGACCATCGGTACCGTTACGGCGGTGTCTTCTCGACCAACGCCCACATCGTGCAGGTCGACCCGTCAGCAGCGGAAATCGGCAGGAACCGCGGCGTGGCTGTGGGTATTCAAGGCGACTTGGGCGCGGTGGTGGAGCAACTAACCGTTGCCGCCAAAAGCGGTCCAACACGCCATGTCGGATCCTGGGTCAGCCAACTCTCCCAAGACCGGGAGGCCTGGCTGCAAGAACTGCGGTCCAAGGCCACAGCCGAAGAACCGCTCCACCCACTGGATGTCTACACCAACTTGGAGCAGCACGTGGACGACGATACCGTGATCGTCATGGACGGCGGCGACTACGTCCAGTGGGGTCGCTCGTTCCTGAAGGCCCGTATGCCTGGACGGTTCATGCGACTGGGGCCGCTCAGTCATTTGGGCGCGGCCATACCGTATGGCATGGCCGCCAAGCTGGCCCACCCGGAGAGCAAAGTCTTGGTATTCATCGGCGACGGAGCTTTCGGATTCTACGCCATGGAGTACGATACCTGCATCCGTCACAACCTGCCCATCACAGCGGTCATGGGCAACGATTCCACTTGGGGCATCGATAAGACCTTCCAGGTAGCATATTACAACCGCGCGGTGGGGACCGACCTGCGCACCATCCGATACGACAAGATGGTAGAGTCCATCGGGGGCTATGCCGAGTACGTGGAAAATGCTTCCGAAGTAGGTCCAGCAGTTGGGCGAGCGTTGGACTCTGGGAAACCCTCGCTAGTCAACGTTACGGTCAGGTCTGGGGCCAGCCCGCTGGCAGACGCGATGATCGCCCGTCGCACCAGCCGGTAAAATCCAGACCGGAACGATCGCCTAAACTGTATTTCGTAATCCGACGGGCCAACTTGCAACTACATCCGCGTTATGTCAACGTATTCCACGCCTGTTATACAAACGGCTAGTTTGTATTCCGATTTATAATATATCGGTCGCCGGTTCATACTATTGACAAATAAAACAGCCGCAAGTTATTGTTGTCGACACGGCTACGAGTCGGTGGCCGATTATACCTGGCTATACCTATTGAGTCTGGGAGGGTTGGCATGCTTAAAATAGGCCATGAAGTCGTACGGCCCGGCAGATATCAAGGCGAACCAGAAGTAACTATCCCGGTACCCGAAGAACTCGAGACGGTGCCGGGGATTCCGCTGGAAAACCGAGAAGTCGACTGGTATGCCAGAGAGTACCCTCTTGAGACCATGAACATCACGGAAAGAGCCTCGCGCGACTGGGCCAATACCCTGCGCGACCAGCATGTGGAGATGCGGGAGATCCGGAAAGAGCACGATAAGCTCAACCGCCCGTTAATCCTGGCAGCTCGCTTGACCGGAGACCAAGCGCCCACGGCTGATCCCACCGGCGAGGACGTAACCGAGGCCATTAAGAACAAGGCTCGAGAACTGGGCTATATTGAGGTCGGCATTACGGCCTACGATCACCGCTATACCTACCAGAGCAAGAAGAACTGGGTGAAGTTCCCTCACGCCATCTGCTTAGCGTATGAGCAGGACTTCGAACCCACGCAGACGATTCCCAGCATAGACGCCGAGATCGTCCACTCCAGCACCTATCGCACTGAGGGCTCAGCCGGTCTG
>CAZYBD010000056.1:0-6922 GCA_964645515.1 uncultured Dehalococcoidia bacterium
ACCCGAGGTGTCGCTAATCTGTGTGTAGCCTTTTTCATCTACAATCCGGGATGGTGATCCGCCCGATTGGAAGGCCTCTTCCAGAACCGTCTTGGCCAAAGTTGCGCTGACGGTACCTGCGTCTACCAAGTCTATTAACTCTCCGAGATGTTCGGGCGTGACCGGCGATTCGGCAATGTCTTGATTGTTCAGGTTAAGCAACCGGCTAAGGTCGCCCAGCATCCAGTTACTCAGGTCTTTGAAATATTTGGTCTGGACTGCTCCGGAAAGCGGTTTCAGCCGGGCCGCCGCTTCGTAATAATCGGCCATCACTTTGGTCCCGGTCAGCAGCCCGGAGTCATATTCGGGTAGCCCGTAGGAGGAAACGAACCGGGCGCACCGCTGCGGTGCCAGCTCGGGTTGCCGGGCCCGGAGTTCTTCCACCCAGGTGCGTTCGATGGCCAGCGGCGGCAGGTCTGGCTCAGGGAAGTAGCGGTAGTCGTGGGCCTCTTCCTTGCTTCGTTGGGACACTGTGGTGTTCCGGTCTTCCACCCAGCCTCGAGTCTCTTGCACCACCCGGCCGCCTTCTTCTAAGATCTTGCGCTGGCGTTCCACCTCGGTCACCAGTGCCTGAAATACGGAACGGAAGCTGTTCATGTTTTTGATTTCCGTTCGAGTGCCGAATTCTTCGCTGCCCGCTGATCGCAGACTAATGTTGGCGTCGCACCGGAAGCTGCCGTCTTGCATGTTGGCGGTTGAAACGCCTAAGTACTGGAGCAGCGAATGCAGTGTTATCAGGTAACTGCGCGCTTGTGCTGGCGAACGTAGGTCCGGAGCACTCACCACTTCCATCAGAGGAACACCGGAGCGGTTCACGTCGACCAAACTGTAGGCGTTGCCGTTGTCGCCAGGATGGTGTTGTAGCTTAGCCACGTCCTCTTCAAGGTGGACGCGCTGTACTCCGATGCGAAGGGTCTCGTCATCAACTTGGACTTCCAGGTAACCATCAACGGCCAACGGCAGGTCATATTGAGAGATCTGGTAGCCCTTCATCAGGTCTGGGTATGGGTAGTTCTTGCGGTCGAACTTGGTGGACTCTGGAATCCGGCAGTTAAGGGCCAGCCCGGTCATGATGGTGTATTCGATCGCCTTCCGGTTGATCGCTGGAAGAGTGCCGGGCAACCCTAGGCACACCGGGCAGACGCGGCTGTTGACTGGAGCGGTCTGGTAATCGGCACGGCAGGAGCAAAACATCTTGCTTTGCGTCTGGAGTTGAACGTGCACCTCGAGGCCGATTACTGTTTCGAAACTCATATAGTTAGTATGCGCCGAGACTGCTGGTCTTGTCGAGCAGTGCGAACTGGTTGCTCCCGGTGGGAGAGCATTTATCTGGACAGGCCGCTGGACTGCATGAGTGCTTGAGTGGTCGATCCAATGTCGGCTGGCGTTGGTATGATTGCCGCTCCAGAGTTCTTCAACGCCGCTATCTTCGCTTCTGCGGTGGCGCTTTCCCCGGTGATAATGGCGCCGGCGTGACCCATGCGCTTTCCTGGGGGCGCGGAGGCCCCGACTATTAAAGCCGCTATGGGCTTGCCGAACTCGTGCTTTATGTACTCAGCAGCGTCTTGCTCCATGCTACCGCCGATCTCCCCTATGAACACTACAAGATCGGTGTCCGGGTCGTCTTGGAACATACGCAAGACGTCGACGAAGCTGGTGCCGATGATAGGGTCCCCGCCGATACCGACACAGGTGGACTGTCCGATGCCCAGTCCGGTGAGTTGGCCCACCGCTTCGTAGGTCAATGTACCGCTGCGGGACACCACTCCGGTCCGGCCCGGCAGGTGGATGGCCCCAGGCATGATGCCTACTTTGCATTTGGCTCCTGGATTAATAATGCCCGGGCAGTTGGGGCCTATCAGGCGCACCGGTTTTCTTTCCAGGTAACGGGCGACTTTGACCATGTCGAGTACGGGTATCCCCTCGGTTATGCAAGCGATCAACGGTATTCCGGCGTCCGCTGACTCAATGATGGCGTCGGGGGCGAATGCAGGGGGGACAAATATCAATGACATATTGGCACCGGTTTCCGCGATTGCCTGTTCCACGGACTCGAACACCGGCGTTTTATCTTCGAAGGTCTCGCCGCCCCGGCCTGGCGTGACACCGGCCACCACGTTGGTACCGTACGCCATGCACGCCCGGGCGTGGAAACTGCCCTCCCGCCCCGTGATGCCTTGCACCAAGACTCGGGAGCGCTCATCAACCAGTACACCCATGTGGCTCTATCTCCAACAATTTCACCGGCCGCAATTGGCCGTTGTACGTTATCTTATCCGGTCATCTTGATTGCGTCCGCGGCTTCCGAAAGTGTGTCGGTGAACACCACAGAAAGGCCTGAATTCCCAAGTATCTCTTTGCCTTCGTCCACGTTGGTCCCCAACATTCGGACCACCAGGGGCAGTTTGGAACCTGTCTGCTCGTAAGCCAAGACGATACCTCTGGCCGCAATGTCGCATCGCAGGATGCCACCGAAGATGTTGACCAGCACTCGCCGTACTTTGGGATCAGATAGTATGATTCCTACTGCGCTGGCAACTTTTTCGTCGGAGGCGCCGCCACCCACGTCCAAGAAGTTGGCGGGCGTTGCTCCGGCGACCGTGGTAACGTCCAATGTCGCCATGGCCAGGCCGGCGCCGTTAACCAAACAGCCCACGTCGCCGTCTAAGTTTACATAAGCAATGTCCAAGTCGACTGCCTGGGCCTCCAGTTCGTCTTCTTGAGTTTGGTCTCGCAGACCTCCCAACTCCGAGTGCCTGAACATCGCATCGTCGTCCAGATTAATTTTGGCGTCCAGAGCCACCAGTTGGCCGTCCGTCGTTATGATTAGCGGGTTTACCTCGACCAGCGTGCAGTCATTTTCCATGAATAGCCGGTACAGGTTGCTCAGTACTCTGGCAGTGACGCCGGTCAATGAAGCGTCCAGTCCGAGTTGAGCTGCCATACGGCGCGACTGGTAGGGCATCAGCCCCAGGACAGGGTCAATGGGTTCGGAATAAATATGGTCTGGGTCCGTGGAGGCGACTTCTTCGATGTCCATCCCTCCGGAACTGCTCACTAGTAGCACGGGCTCACGAACTACTCGGTCTACAGTCAACGCCAGATATAGCTCCTTGCTGATGTCGGCCAGTTCTTCCACCAGCACCTGGTGGACCGGAGCACCGTCGGGGCTGGTCTGGTTGGTCACCAGATTGCGTCCGAACATGGTCTTGGCCGTCTCTTCCGCTTCGTCGGCCGAACCCACTACTTTGACCCCGCCCGATTTCCCCCTGCCTCCGGCGTGAATCTGGGCTTTCAACACGGAGCGGCCGCCCATGGCCTCGGTGGCGCGACGTGCCTCCTCGGCGGTGCTAGCCACAATTCCCTTGGGTATTGGGATTTCGTAACGGGAAAATATTTCCTTGGCTTGGTACTCGTGAATCTTCATCGTTGTCCTGTGGGTTTTGGGCACCTGCATGTCATGCCTCGATGCCGTAACCAAAAGAATGTAGGTGATTTTCTCCGCCCCGTCAACGAAAAAGCGGCTCCCTCCGATAGATTAACAAGCATACTCGCAGCATAACTGCGTCTCCAATGCCCCTGAGAAGAGCGAAATGCCTCGTGCCCTGCGTGATCGGATTCTTCGGAGCTGCGCTACTCAGAATGACAGCTGTGCAGCCAAATCAATTCCAATGAGGAGTGGCGAGTTGCTGAGATTTGATCATCGAATGGAACGGCTGACTATTAGATTGCTGCCGGGATGATGTTGCCCCACAGTAAGGCCTTGGCCTATAGGAGCCAGGCAAACCGATCTTCTGCTCGGGCATGGTCTGGAGGCATTTTGGATGACCTGCCATTGGTGACCGACTCGGATTACGGCATGATAATCATTGAGATGGGGTGCGAGTTAGTTTCGACAACCTGCGAACTTCGCTCTAATACCTGCTATCTGGAAAAATCAACGACAACGGCACCTCACAAGCCGACCGGGTCCTGCTCCAGCGTATCTCGCTCGATTTCTAGGAGCGTAACCGGTCGGTCTTGAATAAGGTCCTGGAAGCATGGGAGTGCTGCTGCACTTGAACAACATGGGCGACGCACAAGCCACAAGGGCGAACGTCCCATATCCCCAAGTGTCCGGAGCTGCGGACTTTGGGCCTTCGACAGTGCTATCGGATCGCGCTGCAGTAACAGGACTTCTCGCTCGCCAAGTATAACGCTGGCATCGACCTGTGGTGACTGGATACATACTGGAAGATGCTCCTGGCGGGAATAGTATAAAAAGCATACGGTGTTGATAATTGGAAAGAGGAAGAAGGACCGAGGCGATTTGAGCTGTCCAAGGTGGAACAGCGTCACCCAGGGTCACCAGGAGTGCGGTCCAAGAAAACCTTCTTAAAACCCTGGTGACCCGCAAGGAATCCGGGGGCTGTGCGCCACCGGCGCTACTGCGAATGGAGGTCCCCACCCAATTGAGGCAAGGTTTCCGTATTATTATGGAGCCGGTGAAGACCACTCAAGGCCTGCAAGAAGGCCGCCGCATAGAGACGGCCGCTACTGACCTGGGCGGTCTATACCTCACTCGGAGTTAGACGATTCGTTCGGGCTTTGCAAGAATTTGAACAGGTCGGATTCTGATGACAGGATCATAGTCGACTGTTGGTTCAGGAACTGTCGGTAGGCATCGAGACTGCGTCGAAATGAGAAAAACTCCGGGTCCTGGTTAAGAGCGTCGGCCAAGATCGAGATCGCCTCGGCCTCACCTTCACCGCGCAGCCTGTTCGCGTCCCTGTCTGCTTCTGCTAGAATTACCTCGACCTCTCTTTCGGCGGCGGCTCTCCTCCTCCGGGCTTCCTCCTCACCTTCGGCCCTGAGTCTGCGGGAAATTTTTTCGCGGTCCGAACGCATACGTTCGAAAATTCTTCCGGCCACCTCTGCGGGGAAGTCGGCCCGTTTAATACGGATATCGATCATTTCAACGCCGAAGGCAGGGCTTTCCTCCGCCAGGTCTTGCTGCACGGTGAGCAAAACCTGGTCCAAGATTTCGGTTCGGGTCTCGGTTGGGCGCACTACGGAGTTGCCCTCTTCGTCGGTAATTGGTTCACCATCCGTGTCCAATTCCACGTCGCCGCCGATGATTTCCTCGCGGCTCCTGTCAGCGACCTCGGCACGGAGGGCCGCGTTAATTCTTTGGGCCAAGACCCTTCTGGCGTTGTCTTCAGTATTCAATGTTTGTAGGAAGTCACGGGGTCTGGCGATCCGGAACCTGGCGTAAACATCTATTTCCAGGATGTTGATGTCCTTATCCAAGAAACGGTCGGGAGGAGCGTCGATACGGAGCACTCGTTTGTCGTAGCTGGTGACGCTGTCGACCCCAAACGGCGCTTTTATGTACAGGCCTGGTGTAGTTTGTATGGCACGGACGTCACCGAAACGGGTGACAACGACCTGTTCAGTCTCGTCCACCACGTATAGACTGGTGGTCAGCACCACAATCAGTAAGATTACCGCTATTCCTGAAACGATCAGTTTTACCATGGAGACCCCTTCTATTCCCTTAACTCACCATCCGGGCTACCGGATTAGCGCTATTAACCACTGCTATTGACCCCTATGGGTTTAGGCTCGGTCCAATCGGTACGGGCACCATCCCTTCCTGACCTCCCAGGATGATGACCGACTCCGTTTCCGGCGAAACGATGATTTTACTAATGCCCGGAAGGATCTCTTCCATCGCTTCCAAGTAGAGACGCTCTTGGGTGACAGTGGCGGTAGCAGGCACAGTGGCCTCCTGTCGGTTCATGTACTGCACCGTGTACACCTCTCCTGCTTCGACGGTCTCTCCCTCCTGAATACCCAACGTCAAAATGTTGGTGTCCGGGTTAAATGCCAATACCGAGATGTCGAGGCCGGGTACCTCACCGCCGTCAGGGCTGGCGACTATCACAATGTCATTGGCGCTGATGTCGGTGTTCAAATTGGAATCACGGTCGGCGTTATCAGAGTCAAGCACCGTGTTGCGCAACCGTACGCTGAAGGGCCCGGCTCCCACAAACTGCGGGATGGCCAGGTTCTCATTACCGCGGTAGGCCAACGCGAACTCTTCTCCGATGGTTAGGTTTTCGCCCTTCTTGGAGCCGATGGACACCGAGAACCCGCAAGTTTGGGTTATGTCGGCCGACTATAACACCTGCCGGGTGGTAAAAGCGCACTGGGGAGCGCCGATCACCGTTACCTCCGAGACTAATATGTCGATGTCCTCTCGGTCTAGGTCCAGTTTAGAGATCACCTCAACGTCGTCTAGACCGATGCCGGTAGTTGCGTCGTCGTCGCCATCGCCATTGTTGGTGTCTTGCAATATGTTCGTCAGTTGTACCGAGCGGTCGTTTAACTCCCTAAGGATGGAAAGGAACTGGTCTGATTCACCTTGAGCCCTTTCAATCCTAGCGCGTTTGAATGCTTCTGCCGGCTGAATGATCTGCTCAGCTCGCCCGCGTGCTTCCGGGATGACTTGGTTTTCGAACGCCTGTGCTTGGTTGACTGCAGTTTCTTTATCTTGCCGCGCGTTCAAAACGTCATTGAAAGACGCCCTCACATCTTCCGGGGCCTCTACTTTTTGTAGTTCGACTGAGATGATATTGATACCAGTATCGTAACTATCGATGATTTCCTGCAACTTGGATTGGGTCGCGATTTGAAGGTCGATGCGGTCTTCAGCCAGCACCTCGGCGATGGATCGCTGGCCTACCACCAGGCGAAGAGCCGCTTCGGTGGCGTCCTTTAGAGTGCGCCCGTCGGGCCTACCGGGTAGGATCTGCCGATCAGGTCCCGCGTCCTCTCCCGGATCGTCTACTCGGAAAAGAAACGAGGTAAGGTTCTTGATGTCGTATTGAACCACCATCTG
>CAZYBD010000057.1:0-12053 GCA_964645515.1 uncultured Dehalococcoidia bacterium
CATGTTTTCACTGGCCGCTATAATACCAGTCACATTAATTTTAGGCTTGAGTTGGCCTATGACTTGCATGGCGGCAATTACGGACGCTCCACCGGCCATATCTCCCTTCATTGACTCCATTCCACCGGCTGGTTTCAAAGAAATCCCGCCAGTATCGAAAGTAATCCCTTTGCCGATCAACCCCAGGTTGTTGGCGGGATTGGCCGGGTCGCCTTCGTATTTCAAAATGATCATCTTGGCCGGCTCATCTGTGCCTTGGGCCACGCCCATGAACGCGCCCATCCCCATCTCTTTCATCTTAAAATTGTCTAGGACTTTGATTTTCAAATTGCTTGTGGTGGCGACTTGCTGAGCCGCATCCGCCATCATCGTCGGCGTCATGATATTGGCCGGCTCGTTAACCATATCCCGAGCCAAGACCGTCGCTTCGGCCATAGTGCTGCCACGGGCGACTCCCGCCTCTATGGATCTGGATCGCCCTGCATCCTGCTCGGCTATGGTGAGCTCCCGGAATTTCTTGGAATCGTCACCATCGGCAGACTGGGACTTGGACCGGTACTGGCCGAACTGATACAAGCCCAGAATAGCACCCTCGGCCATAGCCTGACCCGCAACGGCAGGATCTAGTCCGTCACCGCCCGAGCCGTGGACGATACTAGCCGCCTTGGATATACCGCGGCGCCTCATAAATCGGACGGCCTCTGCCGAAACCCTTCGTGCGGCTTGGGAGTTGAACTTTTCTTTGGGACCCAAACCAACTACAACTACGCGGGCGGGGCCAATTTTACCAAGCGTATGAACCAAGGTAATTTCTCCCTCCGTGCCCTTGATCTCCCCGTCTTTGATGAGCTGACTGATGATGCCGTCCAGAGCCTGGTCGACGGCGCCTGTGGCCCCGTTGGGCTTTTTAACGCCCTTGAACAGGTTGACCACTAGAGCCGGAGTGACTATGGTGGTGATGTCGGCGGCGGTTAAATTGATTTCCATAGATTCGAGTTTCCTAGGTTAGATTTTGAAACCGTGAGCGACAACTGGCCCAATCGGCCACATGTTCTACTACGGCCGTAATGTCTTTCGAAGAATCGACCACATGGTGTTCCAGAACGATCGGCTCCCAGGCAGGGGCCATGCGGCAGTAGATCAGCCAGCCAGCGTCGGAGTTGGTCTGAGGGTCGAGGCCAGCCTCCCTACTCCGGAGCCGGCGCCGCACCACTTCCCTCGGGGCCGTGACTTCAACCAGTGCCAGGGGCAGGTCAAGGGATTCAGCTATCCGATAGAAAGGTTCCCTAAACCGCTCGGTCAAGTTGGTCGCGTCGAACAGCACCGGGTGCCTAGATGCGAGATATTCTCTGGTCAGCATATGGCAAGCGTCCAGCAGCCGCCGGTGCTCGCCAGGCGTGTAACGAGGGCTGGTGACCAACTCCTTCCGTAGACGGTCGGTTTCCAACACCACAAACGAGAGACGCTCTTGCAAACGTCTGGCAAAATGGGTCTTTCCGGTGCCCGGCAACCCGGCCAGGAGCAGCAGGACCGGTCTCGCCGGCGGGACTCTGGATCTGGCCAGGTCGCCGTCCAAGACCTCTCTCAAGCGGGCGGTATCGGCATCTATTCCCGAAGTATCTTCCGTTGAATATGTACCGGCGTCGGTTAGGTTCATGGCGGCTAGACCTCAATTCTCTCCGTATACCGGACCACAATATGCGCTGTAGATAGCCAGACCCAACAGACACGGCCCATGTGGGCCCAGATTGCCGGCGTAAATTCACAAACGAAAACTTCAAAGCATTCTAGCTCGTGTCTGCCTCTTCGGCAGGGTTTCTGAGCATAGGCCGGATCACCCGGGTTCTCCATATTGACCGTTTGCACAGTGCTTCCGGTAGGCCAGAGGGCACTATCCAGCAAACGCTTGGGCTCTTTCTAACACCTGCATGGGCATTCCAGCGGTCTGGATTGACGTGGGCTGGGATCGATTGCCGACTTAACCTTCGACTTGCAGCCTGATGAGACCCAGGCTTTACCTACTATTCTACCCTTTACCAGGTACTCAAGCGTATCGACAGTAGACGCGGTCGCCAATGATCAGGCCATGGGTCCCGACGGTAATATTGGTTTCCCCGATCAAACCTAGAAGAAGAGCGCTAATGCTATCGACGACAACCGCTACGTCGAGTCCGAGAACCAACGATTCGAGTCCTCGGCCTGGCTGGATATTGTGGTCACCCGGAGTTGGCGGCGATGGGCCAGGTGGGACTCCCATATCGCAGGGCTCAGAAGGAACACCAACGACGCCACGACCATCAGGAAGACGGCCAGGAAGCCCAAGTTCACGGGCAGAGAGGCCGCCGTTATGGAAACGAGTAACGAAGTGGTCACGGTTAGGAGTCCTATGCGAAGGAGGCGCGGGCCCACTTTGAGAAAGACCGCTGTGGTGATGGCGAAGGCCAAGAAGATGAACGCCCGAGCGGTGTCGGTCTGCTGCATCCGTTCCGCATGATCGCTCCAGAGCCCGCCCTGCCAATTGAGGAAAAGCACCCATGCTGTGAGGAAAGGGAACGGGAGCGCGGTGAGCGAGACCAGCAGCCAATCGCGACGGGCTACTTTGGAAACGACGTTTATAATTATCCACATGGAAAACGGCACGTAGCCAATCAGCAAAAAGAAAAGCACAACATTGAACGGCAACTCACCGGTGGTAACTAGAGTCCACGCACCGTAACTGAGGGTTATCAAAGAAAGCAACCAAGAGAGCGCAGGAGCCGCTAGTGTGTACCCCATCCAAGAATACGACCACTGGCTAGGCCTGCCTCCCTTCCAGTTGCGCCAAGTAACGAAAGCAATACCGATCAAAAGAAAAGTAACCAAGAAGTAGTGACTCCAGAGATGCAGAGCGAACAACGCTGCCAGCAAAAAGTGGGGGACCATAGCCAATACCACGTCCCGCCACACTCCGGTGCTGTGGACCTTGTACATCCCGCTAGCCACATCGTCCGGCCGTCCCATTTCCGCCATAGCCCTGGCCATGGCAGCGTCTCGGTCCAGGCCTTCGGATTCCAGCTCTGCTGACTTGTCCTCCAGATGAGACTGCAACTCCAACAAGATATCCCGTTCCTCTCCGGGATCAAGATGGAGACGTCTGGCCAAAGAGCCTAGATATGTCTTAATATCGACTG
The DNA here is from genome assembly GCA_964645515.1 of uncultured Dehalococcoidia bacterium. Taxonomy (GTDB): domain Bacteria; phylum Chloroflexota; class Dehalococcoidia; order Lucifugimonadales; family UBA3495; genus VXOI01. The sequence continues at coordinate 3,171 of CAZYBD010000057.1, forward strand.
GCACCACTAACGCTCTTCCACCACTCCCGAGAGGCCTGGCAGCATTATGGAGTCCATAGCCCGGCTAAATTTCCGCCATTCACTGAGCCGGTCGGCCAGAGCCAGCTGCCCCCTGGCGGTGATCAGGTAGTAACGCCGACGCACGTTGTTTGGGGTGTCTTCCCATCTCCCTTCTATTAAGCGGGCCTTTTCCAGCCGATGCAGGGCGGGATACAGAGTCCCTTCTTTAAAAGCAAAATAGCCGCTGCTCTTCTTGTTGACTTCTTTCACAATTTGGTACCCGTACATCGGCTCTACTTGCAAAAGAGCTAGCAAAAGGGTGTCAGTGTTGCCTTTCAGCATTTCTTGTTGATGCATAACTATATCGAACTAGGAAATTCCACCGCAGTTTATTTTTGACGGGTCAGGCGAAGGGCCAACGGATATCGCGAATTGTCAAATTGCGCTCAAAATGATGAACAAGACTATCAGTACGACCGTTGGGCTAAATTCCTGGCCACCGGGGGTCGGCAGTGCTCGGCGAATAGGACCGAGCAACGGCTCCGTAACCTGGAATATTACCTGGTTCAGGCTGATGAGCAGCGGGTGCGGACGCGTCCCGCTCATGGGAATAACGAACGAGAGAATCGACCTGGCGATGATGAGGACGATAATTAGGATTATTACGAATTCAACGACAACCAAAAACTATTCCAATTATCCTTGTCCAAGTTGGACCGATTTTTTGTAGGCAGCGTCCACTGCGGCTACTAACGCCGCCGGTACCCCCTGTTGCTCCAATACCCTCAGCGCCTCGGCCGTGGTGCCGGCCGGCGATACCACCATGTCCTTGAGTTCAGTGGGGTGTGCTCCAGTTTTCATTACAAGTTTGGTGCTGCCATACACCATCTGCAATGTCAGGGTGCGCGCCATGTCCCGCGGCAACCCCACATAGACGCCAGCGTCGATCAGGGCCTCGATAAACAAGAAAACGTAGGCTGGGCCGCTAGCACTGAGGGCAGTGGCCATGTCCATGTATTTTTCGTCCGGAACAAAGATTTCCTCGCCTACTGTGGACAACACTGACTTAGTCATGGACTTTGCAGACTCGTCTACATGATCCGAGCAAGTCCAAAGACTCATGCCGCTACCGATCTGGGCCGGCGTGTTGGGCATAACACGGATAACGAAAGGATGGCCTAGGCCTTGGGCTAAGGTGCTAATTTTCGCCCCGGCTACTATAGAGATGGCAGTCTGCTTGGTCGTCAGTTGTCCCTTTAGCTGACCCATGGCCGGCCCCAAGTCCTGGGGCTTGACAGCAAAAACCAGGAGGTCAGCCTGGCTGGCCGCCTTGAGGTTGTCGTCGACGGCCGAGATTCCGAATTCCTTGGAGAGGTATTCCCGGCGCGCTGGCACCCGCTCGCCCACTGCGATATCTTCAGGGTCGGCCAGTCCGCCCGAGAGGACCCCTTGGAGAATGGCTTCAGCCATTTTGCCGCCGCCGATGAATGCTAGCCTCATGAAATAGCGCAACTCCACTGGTGCAGTACCTGGCCTAGGCGGAATGCCTCAGTCGTCTCAGTCTCGGACCGGACTCAATTATATCATCGAGCCGACGACCTCAGCCAAAATGATTCCACCACAAATTAGCCAGGTACCAAACGAGACCACCTGGCGAACGGCGATGACGTCGTCGTTGGCAACCGAAACTGCCAGGCTCTAAAATTCGGTTAAGCCATTGCCTTTGGCCAACGCGACCGCCAACCGTATGGATTCAAGCATGCTGGTCTCGCTGGCTACTCCCTTCCCGGCGATGTCGAATGCGGTCCCGTGATCGACCGAGGTACGGACGAACGGAAGCCCCAGGTTGGCGGTAATGCTCTCCTCGAAACCGTAGACCTTAACCGGAATGTGCCCCTGGTCGTGGTACATCGCCAGCACCACGTCGAACCGGTTCTGCACAGCTTGGTGAAAGACGGCGTCGGCTGGGACCGGGCCAATGACATCGATCCCCTGCTCCCGAGCGGCCGCCACCGCCGGGGCGATCTCCTCCGCCTCTTCGTCTCCCAACAGGCCGCCGTCGCTGCCGTGGGGGTTCAGCGCCGCTGCCGCTATGGTCGGATTGGTAAAACCCCATTTCACAAAGGAATCATGGGTCAGTTTCAAATATTCCAGGATCCGCTCTTTCTTAACGTAGTCGCAGGCCAGTCTGAGGGAGCGATGGGTCGTGAGGTGGACCACCCGGAGGTTCTTCGCCATGAGCATGGTGGCGACTGTCTTGGCGCCCGACAGTTCTTGAAGGAGCTCCATATGTCCGATAGATTTGTAGCCAGCAAGACTCGCAGCCTCTTTGTTCAACGGGGCGGTGGCCAATCCGTCAACCTGGCCGGCCATCGCCAGCTCGCCAGCCTTGGTCACCCATTCCATGGCCGCTTTCCCGCAGGCGGGGTTAATTTCTCCCACTGTGATTTCTTCCGGGTTCAGTTTGCCAGTGTCCACCAAGTCGATAACTCCAGGATCTAACCCTGCCTGAGACAGATCAGCTGGCTGGTTGATTATGAGGCCGGCGCCTGTAAGCCCAACCGCCTGTTCGATGGCGTGTCTGTTGCCGACTACCACAGGGCGGCATAACAAGTAAACCCCGGGATCGGAGAGGGCTTTGACTACGACCTCCGGACCGATACCGCAGGGATCTCCCATGGTAATGGCGATCGCTGGTTTAGCGTCGCTGGTCATCGCTTTATCTCCGGCACTATTCGCTTTGATTTGACCTTCCGTACGGGAACCAACTTATCAAACAACCCTTCATAGAATACGGTTACATAGCAGACGTTATGCTTTCAATGTCCGAAGACCCGGCGGAATTATAGCACTAGCTGGGTTTCATTTTAGTCTGTTGTTGTGGTATCGTGCGGTCCTTCCGTTCCCGAACTGGCATTAAAGGAAAGCCCCCGGCGGGCAATGCCGGGGGCTCTGGAAAGGGGAGCCAGCTGGTACAACAGCACTTCACATGAGACCCGATTAGCCGCAGCAGCAGTCGCGCCTCCCCAACCACACACCGTACCGGCCGGCTCCCCCCGTTGTGTCAAATTATCTTCCCTCTATAGCGGCCGCTTCCCTTCCACTATTCGCACTTGTTCCAACCGCAGGACAGGCACATCAAACAACCCTCTTGGAAGATCACCGCGGTGTTGCAGTCGGGACACCTTCGGGCTGAAGTATGATGCCCGTTACCGTTACCATTGGCAACAACTTCAGGCGCGAACTTCATCTGCACCGCGTCGGTGGCACTGTGCGAGCGGCCCTCATTTTCTCCAGACGTGTGGCGCTCCAGCGCCAACGCCACGGCGTCAGGCCCCGAACGTACCAGCGTACCTTCGTCCCAAGCGGGACAACAGGTGATCCCGCGTAGCTGCTCCAATACGGCCTCGGTGGCGATTCCTGATCGAAGCGCAAGCGACACCAACCGCGATATGGCCTCCAACTGGGCCGAGTCGCACCCGCCGGCCTTGCCTAGGTTTCCGAACACTTCAAAGGGTTGGTCTTCATCGTCGAAGTTGATCGTCACGTACATGTTGCCGTGGCCGGTCCGGACCCGCTCAGTAACGCCGCGGATGGCCTGGGGCCGCTGCCTAGGCGTGGCAAAGGTCATGTCCCCAGTCTCGGCTTCGCCTGTCTGCTCGGTCTCACCGGTGCTTAGCACTTGCCCCGCCTTGCTGCCGTCTCGGTAGACGGTGATACCTTTACATCCCAGATCGTAGGCAAGCATGTAGGCACCGGCCACATCACCCACCGTAGCCTGATGCGGAAAGTTGATTGTCTTGGATACCGAGTTGTCGGTATGCGTTTGGACAGCGCCCTGCATCCTCACGTGCCATTCCGGCGAGATGTCGTGTGATGTACGGAATACATCCTTCACCCATTCCGGCACGTCAAGATCTTCCAGACTCCCTGATTGAGCCAGGTCTTCCATTAGCTGCTCAGAGTAAAAGCCTTCCTCTTTTGCCACCGCCTCGAAGTAGGGGTTGCCTTCGACCAAGCGAGTGTTGTCCATAACGTTCCGGACGTAACTCAAGGCGAAGAGGGGCTCTATGCCACTGGAAGCCCCGGCAATGATACTAATGGTGCCCGTTGGTGCAATGGTGGTCGGTGCCGAATTCCTCATCGGCCGTACTGTGCCATCCGGGCCAAGCCGGTTATAAATGCTGCCTTCCCACTCCGGGAACACCCCCCGTTTCTGAGCCAACTCCGTGGAGGCCTGGTGGGTCCGGTGCTGCACACTGCCCATCAACCGTTCCGCCATTTCCAGTGCCTCATCCGAATCGTAACGGATCCCTAACTGTATCAAGAGGTCAGAGAAACCCATGACCCCCAGACCGATGCGGCGAGTCTTCCTACTCATTTCTTCGATTTCGGGGATGGGATAATTATTCATATCGATGACGTTGTCCAAAAGGTGGACCGCCACATCGACCGTTTCATCCAGCCGGGCCCAGTCTATACGGACATCGCCGTCTTCGAACCGCGCCATTCGGGCCAAGTTGATGGATGCCAGATTACAAGACTCGTGCGGAAGCAAGGGCTGTTCACCGCAGGGGTTTGTGCTCTCGATCTCGCCCAACTGAGGGTTGGGGTTGTCTCGATTGATCAGATCCAAAAACACCAAGCCGGGGTCACCGGTCTTCCATGCCATTTCGGCCAGTAGATCGAACACCTCTTTAGCATTGGCCTGGCCGGTGATCTCTCCGGTGCGCGGGTTGACCAGATCGTACTCTTGGCATTTCTTGACCCGCTCCATGAAATCGGAGTTAACGGCCACTGAGATGTTGAAGTTGACCAACGTCTGGCCGTCTTCCTTAGAACGTATGAACCTAATGATGTCCGGGTGGTCGACCCTGAGGATGCCCATGTTGGCGCCCCGACGGGTGCCACCTTGCTTAACCACGTCGGTGGCGGTGTCGAAGGCGCGTATGAAACTGACAGGGCCGCTGGCTACGCCTCCGGTGGAGCCCACAACGTCACCCTCTGGTCGCAACCGGCTAAAAGAGAACCCGGTCCCGCCGCCGCTTTTATGAATCAGTGCGGTCTGCTTCACCTTGGTGAAGATCTGGTCCAGCGAGTCTTCAACGGGCAAGACAAAGCAAGCAGAAAGCTGCTGTAGTTCCCGGCCAGCATTCATCAAGGTAGGGGAGTTGGGCAACAATTCCAGCCGCCGCATCGCATCATAGAAGGTATCTTCAGTGGCCTGACGTTCCTCTTCGGAGGCTCCGTAGTTCAGGTCAGCCTGAGACAAGTTATGGGCGACACGACGGAACATATCGCCCGCGTCCTCCACTATGTTACCTTCCCTGTCTTTGGACAGGTAACGACGCTCCAACACCACCTGTGCGTTATTACTTAGTTGAGTGGACTGTTGGTTAATCTGGTCCGCGATACCGGCCGATTTCAAAGATGCAGCCACTCTGCGGCGCCGGTCGACGACTGCAGTGGTTGTACTGTCAGATATGTGTTGCGTAACGGTCATTTCGATTTTCCTCATTGCCTTAACAGGACGATCCCCGTCGTTCGGGAGAAAGCCAAAAACCAGTCGTTCCAACCGAAGGGCTCTTTAAAACCATTGCCGAAGAAAACAACAATCCTCTAAAACGTATCCACTAGTTGTAGCATTGGAATGTTATAAAATCACGCCCAATCTGTCACATACAGCGGATCGATGAACCGGAGGATATTAACCGGTTTGAACTCCATCCGAGCCGTAGAACACATTGCCTGCAGTACGCCAGATTATGTCCCGTACCACAATATACAGTAGACAACTCTACGCCGAACCACAAAACATAGTAGCCGAATTCTAGCGTCGGCAAAGAAGGGGTGTCAATAGTCCGCGCGGGGGTCTTTTCAGGGCTATTCTAGAAACTTTGAACCCTCGTTTTCCGCTACCTCAAGACCGGCCATTCGTTTTAGCTAAAGGTCGGATATGGTAAGGACGGGACCCGGTGGAGATGTTTCTGAGATTAGCAAACCCACCACCTGGAATGCCAATAGCGAACCTACGGACGAATTCATCGCCGGCGTGGCCCCACGCCACTGGTACCTTTTTGACCAAAGACTGCACCAGAACAGGTTTGTAAGGCTAATCGGATAGTTAGACACCACTGCCTTGTGAATTCGGCCTTAGAGACTAGTCGCGGGTACCGAACATAGCCACAGAGCAGGTGAATGATCCCGGCCGGCCGCCTAGATTATGAGTTAGGCCCAGGTCGGCCTTTTTCAACTGCCGCTGGCCGGCCTTGCCTTGAAGTTGTTTGTAGACCTCGTAGATCATGCGGATCCCGCTGGCACCAATGGGATGGCCAAAGCATTTCAGGCCGCCGTCTGTGTTGACCGGCAGGTCTCCTTCCAGCGTGAAGGTCCCGGCTTCCACGTCGGCGCTGGCCCGACCTCTTGGGCTAAAGCCCAGGTCTTCGTAAATGATGAGCTCGGTGATAGTGAAGCAGTCGTGGAGCATGGCCAAGTCAATCTCTTTGCGCGGGTCGGAAATTCCAGCCTCCTCGTAGCAAGCCTGTCCGGCCCGAACCGATTCTGGGAAGTGCGTGAAATCCCAGTCGTCGCGCACAATACCAAAGGACCCCACCGAGAGACCCAGTCCTTTTACCAGTATGTAGTCGTCACGGAACGACTTGGCGATTTCCGGAGTCGTGATAATGGCGGCGGCTGCGCCGTCGCTCACCCCGCAGCAGTCGAAAAGCCCCAAGGGCCAGGCCACCATCGGGGCATTAATTGCTTGATCGACGCTTATTTCTCGCTGGAAGTGGGCTTTGGGGCTCATGGTGCCGTTGTGGTGATTCTTCGCGGCGATTTGAGCCAGGGTCCGTTTACCTTCGTCGAACGAGATATCGTACTCATGGAAGTAGCGGGTTGCGGCCAACGCGAATTGAGAAGGAGGGGGAACCGGCGGCATGACGTCGGCCCCAGAAGATTCGGCAATGGCTAGCCCAGAGAACCCAGAGTCCTTTAATTTTTCCACACCCATGGCCAGGACTATGTCGTAGATTCCGGCCGCCACAGCATAGCAGGCATTGCGGAAAGCGTCGGTGGCGGTGGCGCAAGCGTTTTCCACCCTTGATATGGGTACATAGTCCAGCTTCAACGCGGCGGCCAAGGGTTGTCCAGTGCGGAACGAAGTTACGGTCCCCAGCCAGGCGGCCTGAAGGTCTTTGCCTTCGATGCCGGCGTCAGTGTACGCCTCATAGGCTGCCTCCACCATCAGGTCGTCGGTGTTGGCATCCCAGCGCTCACCGAATTTTGTGCAACCCATGCCTATGATGGCCACTCGGTCCTTAATTCCTGGCATTGGTTCCCTCCTTGGTAGCCGCTAGCAGTCAGCCCTGAAACAGTCTCCCTGCATTGGTACCCAATTACCGATATCGCGGCTCCTTTGCCTTAACTGCCTTCCAACGGGAGAAGAGATCAACGTATTCGCTGTGGTACCGCTTTCCAATAGTAGTTATGGATGCCGTTCACGACCCTTAGCTTCCGGAAACTCATTTCCACTGGAAGTCCAACCTCGATTTCGCTCAACTCCCGGTCCGTCATCATGCAGAGCACACGTCCACCGCCATCAAAATTAACCACCGCGATAACCAGCGGCGTGTCGGTGGTACCGGCTAGATAATCTAAGGAATATGTGAAAACAGAACCGGGTTGGTCGCTCAGACGCACCGGCGCTGCGTCGTCCATGACCTGGCAGTTGGCGCAGACCCTCTGTGGCGGGTACTGGATGGAACCGCATTGGTTGCAGACCGCGCCGTAGAAACGGATATTCTGGTCACCGTCACGCCAGAGAGCGGAAACAGAGGGTGATTGCGCCTGTGGACGTCGGGCCTCGGAATCGGTACCCCACACATCGCGCCACCGAGCGTAGGTCTCGTATCTGTCCACGATTTGTTTGGCGTTAAGATAGCCGCTTACTCCTACACTGCACCGTCCGTTGGCGGAGCCGCTGGTAGTGCGAAAACCTAGAACGTCACTGCCGTCTCCGTAGGACACCGTAACGATCAATTGGTCAGCAGGGGAGTCCTCCAAAGTGCTGGCCAAGAGCATAAGCGGAAACGCGGCGCCAGTGTTACCGAGTCTGCCAAAGAGGGGGTCTTGAACTTGCTCGGCGGCAAATCCCAATTGGCGGGCCAGTTGGGCGTGCCGGCGGCCGTCCGGCGCGTACATTACCAGCTTACCCACACTCCCAATAGGGATACCGTACTTGTCCATGAAACCGGAAACGGCGTCGGTTATGATTCGATCCAAGCCTTCCTCTGTAGCGAAACGGTCTTCCCAGGAACGGACGAAGGAATCTCCTGCACTGCGCCAGGTATCCATCATGTTTTCGGTGAGCGTATACGACCCTTGGTGTTCAGCAATTACATCGTTTTGAGAGACCACAAACGCCGCCGCACCGTCACCGAAGTTGCGTTCCGCTGCGCCTTTGGGAGCAGCCTGACGGTTATCGGCAGCTACTACCAGTACGTTCTTGGCTGAGCCAGCGACTACGGAGTCCAAAGCCGAGTTCAGGGCCGTAGTACCCGCACGGAGAACATCGGTGATATCCGCCGCGAAGATATCACGCCTGAGGTCCAACGCGGCCGCGATGATCGACGCGCATTGCTTTTCCGAATAGGGAGGAGTGGTGGTTGCGAAAAGCACACCGTCAATATCCTGGCGATCGCGTCCTCTTAAACAGTCGATCCCGGCCGCAACCGCCATGCTGACGCTGTCTTCGTCGAAATTGGCGACCGCCCGCTCGGTGGAAGAGTCCCAACCGTCGGGCAACTCGCCCAGCCGGTATTTGGGTACGTAGGCCCCGAAGGCCGATATTCCACCCACAATAGTCCTAACGGCCACTGGATA